>CAMWUB010000066.1 GCA_947177345.1 uncultured Ruminococcus sp.
GTAAAATATCTATATAGACTTCCGGACGGTAATTATATTGAAACTGTTCTTATGCAATATAATTATGGTTACAGTATCTGTATATCTACACAGGTAGGCTGTAAAATGGGTTGCCGGTTCTGTGCTTCGGCGATTGCCGGATTTGTACGGAATCTTCTTCCCTCTGAAATGCTTATGCAGATTTACGAAACTGAAAAAAATTCCGGTGTTAAAGTTTCCGGCGTGGTATTAATGGGAATCGGTGAACCTCTCGACAATTACCAGAATGTGACTAAATTTCTTTCATTGATTTCCGATAAGAACGGAAATAATTTCAGTCTCCGGCATCTTTCGTTATCAACGTGCGGTATAGTCCCACGTATCTATGAACTCGCTGAACTGAAATACGGTCTCACCCTTTCAGTATCGCTACATTGTGCCGATGATAAAGGGCGTTCAGAAATAATGCCGGTCAATAAAAAGTATAATATCGAAACACTTCTTGAAGCCTGTCGATACTATATAAAATCTACCGGACGGCGTATTACTTTTGAATACGCTGTCATTGAAAATGTCAATTCCTCTGACCGTGATGCAGACAGATTAGCAGATTTGCTTAGAGGTATCAACTGTCATGTTAATCTTATTCCGGTCAATAAGGTCAGGGAAAGAAATTACCGGACTGTCCGGACAGAAGTAAATTCATTTGCGGAACGTCTTGGCAGTAAGGGTATAAACGCTACTATCAGGCGTACTCTTGGTAGCGATATTGAAGCGGCTTGCGGTCAGTTAAGGCGTGATGTCGCTGAAAAATCAAGAAATGGAGGTGCGGATTTTTGAGATTCAAATCCGGCTCGGATATCGGTCTGAAACGAGACGAAAATCAGGACGCTGTACGGTGCGAGTATTTCGGTGATAACGTTCTTGCGGTCGTATGCGATGGTATGGGTGGTGAAAATTCCGGCAAAGAAGCAAGTACAATTGCCATAGAGGAATTTTTTCTGAGATTTTCGAAGGGCTACAATGAAAGTCTCAGTGATGAGGAAATCCGTAAACTTCTGATTGCATCAGTTTCGGCTGCAAATTCCGTAATTTATACCAGTGCAAAATTGAATTATAAAAATTTCGGCATGGGTACAACCTGTGTAGCTTCATTTGTAACAGATAAGTCAGCATTTATCGCAAATGTAGGCGACAGCAGGGCATATCTTATAGTGGAAAATGAAGGCATTTTCCGCATAACTACAGACCATAACGTAGCGTCACTACTTTACGAACAGGGCAGAATCACCAAGGAAGAGGCAGAAACTCATCCTCAGAAACATATGCTTGTAAAAGCTGTCGGTGTTGAACAGACTGTTCAGGCGGATACATTCATACTTGATTATGAAAATTCAATCCGTCTGCTGTTGTGTTCTGACGGACTTTCAGGCTACTGCACTGATGAGGAAATCTATGATGTTATCATGTCTTCAGATTATGATAATGTCACTGAAAATCTTATAGCCCTTGCACTTGAAAAAGGCGGTCGTGATAACGTGACTGTTGCGGTAATTTATGAGTAAACAGGAGGAAAAAAGAGGAATGGATAAGTACATTGGCAAAAAACTTGACGGGAGATATGAAATCACCGAACTTATAGGCGTTGGCGGTATGGCTGAAGTCTATAAGGGTATCGACGTAATGGATCATAAGGAAGTTGCAATCAAGATTCTTAAAAAGGAATATGCGGAAAATGAAGAATTTCTCCGCAGATTCAGAAACGAATCAAAAGCTATTGCAGTTCTTTCACATCCGAATATCGTTAAAATTTATGATGTTGGCTTTTCTGAAAAGATTCAGTATATCGTTATGGAGTATATCGACGGTATCACCCTCAAGGAGTATATCGAAGAAGAAAAAGTCCTTACATGGAAAGATACCGTACATTTTGTGATTCAGATTTTAAGAGCATTACATCACGCACACGATAAAGGCATAGTACACCGTGATATAAAGCCACAGAATATCATGATGTTCACTGACGGTACTATAAAAGTCATGGATTTCGGCATAGCAAAATTTGCTCGTGAAGAGGGCAAGACCGCTACAGACCAGGCCATAGGAAGCGTACATTATATAAGTCCAGAGCAGGCAGGCGGTGAAGTTACCGATGCAAGAAGTGATATTTATTCCGTCGGTGCTATGATGTATGAAATGCTTACAGGTAGTAAGCCTTTCGATAATGATAATCCTGTAGCAATCGCTGTAATGCATATGCAGGAAGAGGCAGAACGTCCGAAAGCTCTGAATCAGGAAATTCCCGACGGTCTCGAAGAAATAGTATTAAGGGCTATGGAAAAAAATCCTGACGACAGATACCAGTCTACCGCCGAAATGATGAGTGACCTTGATGCTTTCAAAGTTAATCCTAATATGACTTTCGGATATTATCAGGAAGAAGATGAAGATGATTTCGAAGATGAATACGTTCCGGAAGCAATCAATGAAGAGGTAGTCGAAGAAGAGGAAAACGGTAAAGGCAAAAAGAAAACTAAAGTTGCTGACCCACCGTCAAACCGTGGTAAAAGACAACCGGCTGTTGAAGACGGTTACGACGATGAATACGACGAAGACGAAGAACCGGAAAGAGCCTCACTGGTTGTACCTGTACTTACTGCTATAGTAGTTGTTGTTATTATCGTTGCTGTAATATTTGTCGCTACACTTCTCAGCGGACTTATAAAAGGCGACGGTCAGACCAATGATTTCAGAATGCCTGATTTCTATGGTATGGATTACAATGCAGCAGTAAGCCAGTACGGAAATAACATTCAGTTTGAAATGGACGGTTCAGACTACAACGAACTTGACGAAGGTCTTATATTTGAACAAAGTGTTGACCCCGGTACAGAATTTAAACGTGGTGATACTCTTAAGGTAAAAATCAGTAAGGGTATGGAAACCGTTGAAGTTCCTAACGTTACTAATATGAATTCAGAACTCGCAAGAGACCAGCTTACACAACGTGGTCTGAAATGTGAAATCAAGAACTCCGCAAGTACAGAAATTCAGAAAGGTTATGTAATCAATACCGAACCTGAAGTAGGTACAGAAGTTCATAAGGGTGCTACTATTGTAGTTTACGTAAGTATGGGTGTAGATGCAGGTCAGGTAAGTGTTGACGATTATGTAGGTCAGATTGCTGACGATGCTGTAACACTCGCTGAATATGCAGGACTCAAACCGGTAACAGAACTTAAAGCATCATATGAGACAGAAGGCAAAGTTATTGAACAGAGTATCGCAAAGGGTGCTAAGGTAGACGAAGGCACTGAAATTATCCTTTATGTAAGTAACGGTGTAGCTCCTGACGGTGAAATTCCGTTTACAGTACCGTTCCCTGAAAGGGCTAACGGCAGATTTGTAATTGACTTTGTAATCACTAACGAAGACGGCACAACTTCAACAGATTCAACTAATACACTTCTTATTCCTGAAATGAATCAGGTAAGCCAGCCTGTAAAGGGTTCAGGTGAAAACGTATCTGTAGTAGTAGTTCTCACGAACATGAATACAGGCGTAAGAGCTCAGATTGGTTCATACTTCTTCAACTTCGCAACAGGTGAAGTTACTGTACAGTCAGAAGATATAAACGCTGCATTCCTTGCTGTAGGTGGTATAACTGAAGAAACTCAGACACCAGCCGAAACTACTACAACAACTACTGAATATATCGTACCGATACCGGAAACAACAACAACTACAACGACAGAATATTATTACGAACCGGAATATACAGACCCACCGTATGAAGAACCTGAAACGACAACAACTACTACAACAACAGAATATTATTACGAAGAACCAGAAGTAACAACAACTGCTTTTGACCCGTCATTAATAGGTGAGTTCTACCGTGATGCCGGTGATGGTTACGGATATTTCGATATATACGGTAACTACTATACGTATAATTAATGGATAAGGCTGTAAAAAGCGGAATCATAACAAAATGCTTAGGGGGTCTCTACACCGTGGAGACCCCTGACGGTATTTTTGATTGCAAAGCAAGAGGAATTTTCCGCAATCGTGGTGATAATCTGTATACAGGCGATAACGTTGAAATAACAGATGGTGTTATTTCCGGAATCCTGAACAGAAAAAACTGTATAATAAGACCTCCTCTTGCAAACTTAGACCAGCTTATATTTGTAGTTTCGACGTGTAGCCCGTCGCCTAACTATCTTATACTTGATAAGTTCATTGCTATTGCGGAGTATAAGAACATAACTCCGGTAGTCGTGATAACAAAGACGGATTTAGGCGACAGTACGGAAATAAAAAAAATATATCGGAATATCGGAATAGATGTCATTGAAATTGATTATCAGAATCCGGAAACTGTCTCGGCTGTAAGGGAAATTTTTAAAGGTAAGATAAGTGCATTGACAGGTAATTCCGGAGCAGGTAAATCAACGCTTCTGAACGCCGTTGACACTACACTGAATATCCCTACCGCTGAAATAAGTAAGAAACTCGGCAGAGGCAGACATACAACACGTCATGCACAGCTTTACAAGCTGACGGATGGCGGATATATTGCCGATACAGCAGGATTTTCAACTTTCGATACGAACAGTTACGACATCATACGCAAAGAGGATTTAGCAGACTGTTTCCGTGAGTTCCGTGAATATAATGACTGTCGTTTCCGTGACTGTTCGCATACGTGCGAAAAGGGCTGTAAGGTCATTGAGGCACTTAATGACGGGAAAATTTCCGTAAGCCGTCATGAAAGTTACTGTACCATGTACGAAGAAGCGAAACAGTTAAAGGAATGGGAATTATGACCGTTATAATATTTGCCGGTGGTGAAATCCGGAATTATGATTTTATAGACATAAAAGCCGATTTGGTGATATGTGCCGACAAGGGAATTATACACGCTGAAAAACTCGGTATAACTCCGGATATAATAACCGGCGATTTTGATTCATATACCTGTGAAATTCCGGTATGTCGTGAAGTTTTCCGGAGTGTTCCGGAAAAGGACGATACAGACACTATGCTTGCTTTGAAACTCGCTCTCGAAAGAGGTGCGGATAATATAAGACTTTACGGAGCTACAGGCGGACGTTTTGACCATACGTTTGCTAACGTACAGGCTCTTATATACGCTTACAAGCATGAATGCAAAATGTCAATATATGACGAAAGTAATATAATTACGGTACAGGGGATAGGAACTGAAAAATATGAAAAATACAAGGACTGGTATTTTTCAGTATTTGCATTGACTGAAAAACTTCACGTTAAAAAAATGACCGGTGTTAAATATCCGGTAGAAGATTATATTTTTACACAAAGTTTTCCGTTAGGTGTAAGCAATGAAATAACTGATACAGCAGTTGTAACTATTGAAAAAGGTTTAGCTTTGATTGTAAGGTCGGGAAGATAGGAACAAATCTCCGTTTGCTGAATATAATAAAAGTATATCAGTGAAGGGAGGATACATAGTGAAAATTGTAGTGATACGCAGTCCGAAATTTCTTTCCGGCTTTCTGAGGGTGATTTTCAGGATAAAAAAAGAACAGGAATAATAAAAAGAGGCTATAAAAAGCCTCTTTTTTGTTTATATTACAGCAATTTTCTTGAATGCCTTTTTACCTTTGCGGATAATGACACCGTCAGGGGTAATCTGTGATTTAGGGTCAGTGATTTTTTCGTCGTTGACGGTGATACCGCCTTGCTGTACAAGTCTTCTTGCCTCAGATACCGACGGAGCAAGTCCGGATTTAACAATAAGATTCAGAAGACCTATTTTTCCGTCTGTGAGGTCACCGGCGGAAATTTCAGCTACAGGCATATTTTCATCTGAACCGCTTCCGCCGAAAAGTGCCTTAGATGCGGTTTTAGCTTTTTCTGCCTCTTCCTCACCGTGTACGAGTTTTGTGAGTTCATAGGCAAGAAGTTCCTTAGCCTTATTGAATCCTGCTCCTTCAAGAGTTTTTTCCATTTCCTCTATTTCCTCAACTGGTACGAATGTAAGCATTTTCAGGCACTTGATAACGTCAGCGTCGGCGACGTTCCGCCAGTACTGGAAAAATTCATAAGGAGTAGTTTTTTCAGGGTCAAGCCATACCGCACCTTTTTCGGTCTTACCCATTTTCTTGCCCTCGCTGTTGAGGAGAAGCGTTATTGTCATTGCGTAAGCGTCCTTGCCGAGTTTACGACGGATAAGTTCAGTACCACCCAGCATATTACTCCACTGGTCATCACCACCGAACTGCATATTACAACCGTAATCCTGAAAGAGTTTATAGAAATCGTAACTTTGCATAATCATGTAGTTAAATTCAAGGAACGAAAGACCTCTTTCCATACGCTGTTTGTAACATTCAGCGGTAAGCATACGGTTTACACTGAAACATGCACCTACTTCACGGAGCAGGTCAATATAATTCAGATTCATAAGCCAGTCGGCGTTATTGACCGCTATCGCTTTACCGTCCGAAAAGTCAATAAAATGGCTCATCTGTTTTTTGAAACATTCAATATTATGCTGAATCGTTTCCGGGGTGAGCATTTTTCGCATATCGGTTTTTCCGGAGGGGTCACCAATCATACCAGTACCACCACCGAGAAGTACGATAGGTTTGTTACCAGCCATCTGAAGTCTTTTCATAAGACAAAGTGCCATGAAGTGACCGACGTGCAGACTGTCAGCAGTAGGGTCAAAACCGATATAAAAAGTAGCCTCGCCCTTGTTTATGAGTTCTTCAATTTCCTTTTCGTCGGTGAGCTGTGCAAGAAGTCCACGCCGACGGAGTTCTTCAAAAGTAGTCATAATTTTTTCTCCTTTATGTTAATTTATTTATAAGTATTATCTACCAATAAATTCCATATGTTATTTCATTTACAGTAAATCCCCATTCCGCCAGCAAATCAAACCCGCTGTAAGTGATATGCTTTCTTGTAACAAAATCATCTGATTTTAAATGTGAAAGCATAAAAGCTGTCATTGCAGGCGAGATAGTTTTAATATCACCCATGCTGTCAATTGTAATATATGCGGGATATTTTCCAATTCCTACATATTTTTCGGATTCATCAGTGATTTCTTCATTATCGCATAAGAAATTCACTGTAATAACTGATGTTTTATCGTTAACAGGAGACAAATTGATTTGTGCAATTCCTGCTCCTAACCCATACCACCATGCATATTTCCTGTCATTTACTGTAATTATTCTTGGTTTTCGTTTCAAAGTAAATCACACTCCATTAAATTATCTTTTATATACTGTAAATAATCCTTGCGGACTATCAGTTCACGGTTATTTATGTACCATTAATACGACTGTTTTAAACCGGTTTCAAGCGTTTTGACATCTGATATAAAATCTTTCTGCTTTGTAACATCA
>CAMWUB010000067.1 GCA_947177345.1 uncultured Ruminococcus sp.
ATATTAACTATAAGAGTGTGAACTTTATGCACTTGTAAAAATATATTAAAAGAAGGAGATATGTCTATGAATCTGAACGGACTGTCAAAGAAAGAGGTTGAAGAAAGCCGGAAGAAACACGGCGATAATAATCTTACACAGATACCCCCCGACCCATTATGGAAAAAAATTCTCGAAGGTTTTAAAGACCCTATGATAATGATTCTCATAGTGGCGTTGATAGTACAGGTTGTATTATGTTTTATGGGACAAGCAGAGTGGTTCGAGCCTGTAGGAGTACTTATAGCAATACTAATTGCTAACGGAGTTTCATCTATCAGCGAACATAAACAGGAGAATAAAGCATCTGCACTGAAAGAAGAAGAAGAATCCAAAGAAATGGCAAAAGTTATTCGTGACGGAAAACTTTGTGAAATTCATGTCGGAGAAGTAGTAGTAGGAGATATTGTATATTTGCAAGCCGGTGACAAGATTTCAGCAGACGGTGAAATAGTTGAAGGTGAAGTGAATGTTGACCAGTCAGCACTTAACGGTGAAACTGAAGAAGCTGAAAAACGTCCTGTAAAGTCCGGTGAAAAATACAATATAAAAGACCTGCTCAATAAACATTATGCATACCGTGGTACAGTAGTATGCGGTGGTGAAGCCTATATGGAAGTAAAAGTAGTCGGTGATAAGACACTTTTCGGAGAACTTGCACTTGAAGTTCAGGAAGATACACGAGAAACACCGTTACAGGTTAAACTTTCCAAACTGGCGAAACAGATTTCAACATTCGGATATGTCGGAGCAATTGCAATTATCATATGTACTATATTACAGACAGTCATAGGCGATGGTGCACCGGATTCCGCAATTGGTTGGATTAAGGTTATCATGAATGCTATAACAGTAGCTGTTACTATTATAGTATGTGCCGTGCCGGAAGGTCTTCCAATGCTTACATCTATATTGCTTTCGTTCCAGAGCCTTAAGATGTCGAAAGATAACGTACTTGTAAGGAAAATAAACGGTCTTGAAACAGCCGGAAGCCTTAGTCTTCTTTATAGCGACAAGACAGGTACAATCACAGAGGGTAAACTTTCAGTAGTAGAATTTATAACAGGTGACGTAAAGAAATTCGGAAAACTTTCCGATACATCAGAGAAATTCATAGATGATCTTGTTATAGGAGCAGGTGTTAATAATAGTGCTTCAGCGAGTGACGGAAATGTTATCGGTGGTAACAGTACAGACCGTGCTTTAATGAATTTCCTTATTGATGCCAAAGCAGAAAACAGAATCAATAAGAACGAGGCTACAAATTTCAACCCGTTCAACTCTACACAGAAGATGTCAAGTGTTACAATTTCAAGAAACGGTGAGAGTTATACGTATGTAAAGGGAGCTCCGGAAAAACTTCTTGTAAGATGTACACAGTATGTTGATTCCGACGGAAATAAAAAAGTTCTTAATAATCATAAAGCTATAACAAAGTATATTGACGAACAGGCAGGACGTTCCATGAGACTTCTTGCTGTTGCAAAGCGTGACGGTGACAGTGATGAAGGTGACCTTACACTTGTATGTATTTTATGTATCAGGGATAATGTACGTAAAGAAGCAGTTGACGCTATAAAGGAAGTTCAGAATGCCGGAATACAGGTTGTAATGGTTACCGGTGACCGTAAGGAAACAGCTGTAGCAATTGCAAAGGAAGCCGGACTTATCAGGAAAGAAACAGATATAGCACTTACTTCCGCCGAACTCAATGAAAAATCTGATGAGGAACTTAAAAAAATCATACCTGATTTAAGAGTAGTTGCCAGAGCGTTACCGACCGACAAGAGCCGTCTTGTAAGATGTGCACAGGAACTTGATTACGTAGTAGGCATGACCGGAGACGGTGTAAACGATTCACCGGCACTTAAAAAAGCAGATGTCGGATTTGCTATGGGTAGTGGTACAGAAGTTGCCAAGGAAGCCGGTGATATAACTATTCTTGATGATAATTTCTCGTCAATTGCTAAAGCTATTCTGTATGGACGTACAATGTTTAAAGGAATACGTAAATTTCTTATATTCCAGCTGACAGTAAATGTTGCAGCGGTTCTGACTTGTTTTATAGGACCTCTTCTCGGAGAGCCTACAATGATGACAGTTATTCAGTTGTTACTTGTAAATCTCGCCATGGATACGCTTGCTGCTATTGCATTTGGTAGTGAGCCTGCTCTGAAAGAGTATATGAAAGATAAACCTATTCCACGTAATGAAAGTATAGTAAGTAAGTCAATGATGATACAGTTTGTAATAAGCGGACTTTATATCACGGCACTTTGTCTCTGTATACGTTTTGTACCTGCTCTCCGTGAAGTGTTCGGAGGTGTAGACGATACGTATTTATGTTCAGCACTTTTCGCAACGTTCATGATGGCAATTACATTCAATGGATTCAATGCCCGTACAGAAAAAGTAAATGTATTTGAACATTTGGGAAGAAATAAAAACTTCCTTATCGTAATGGGAGTATTATTATTGATACAGTTTGTATTTGTAATGTTTGGTGGTGAATTTCTCAGTGTTGAACCACTCAATTTAAAGACATGGTTAATATGTATTGTACTTGCATTCATGGTTATTCCCATTGACATGATACGTAAGGCAGTTACAAAAAAATAATGTAATTAAGGAGGAAATCAGAAATGAGTATTAATCTTCAGAAAGGTCAGAAAATCAACCTCAGCAAAGAGGGTAGCGGACTTAAAAAAATTATGGTTGGTCTCGGCTGGGACGAGGTAAAATCAAACAAAGGTGGTTTTTTCAGTTCTCTGCTTTCACCAGCACCACAGGATATTGACTGTGATGCCTCTGTTATACTCTGCGGAGCAAACGGAAAAATAGTCAGCAATGATATAAAATCGAGTGTTGTATATTTCGGAAATCTTAAACATCCGAGTGGTGCAATAGTACATCAGGGTGATAATCTTACCGGAGCAGGCGACGGTGATGATGAACAGATTATGGTTGATATCAGTCGTCTTCCGTCAGATGTACACAAGGTTGTGTTTACTGTAAATATATACGATGCTTCAAAAAGAGGTCAGCACTTCGGTATGATTGAAAACGCTTTCATAAGACTTGTTGATATGGAAAAAAATCAGGAAATATGTAGGTTTAATCTTTCTGAAAACTACAATAACATGACCGGACTTGTTGTAGGTGAAATTTATCGTAAGGGTAATGAATGGAAATTCAATGCTATCGGACAGGCTATAAGAGAAGCAAGCCGTCTTGATTCACTTATTTCACTTTACAGATAATCTGAAAGGAATCGGAAAATGAATATAGTAAATCTTGAAAACTCAAACAGAAAAATAACAAATACACGTGGAAATTTCAGTGTTCTGGAATATAACCGTGATATAAGTGTTTCTTCCGGCAATGCTGTGACAGAATATTTCATGGCAGAAATGGGTGTACATCGCCGACAGGTTGTTATAAATATGACTGGTTCAAATACTGCAATTCTTCAGGCAGGTGCAATGCAGTGGATGGCAGGAGATATTAAAATTGCTACCGATATAAAGGGTGTAGGCGATTTAATGGGAAAAATGTTCAAAAGTTCCGTGACTAAGGAAACAACTGTCAAGCCGAAATATAGCGGTAATGGTATACTGGTTCTTGAACCTACATACAAATATATTATTCTCAAGGAAGTAAGCGAATGGCAATCCGGACTTGTCATTGAAGACGGAATGTTTCTTGCGTGTGACGGTACTGTGAATCATGGAATTACAGCAAGAAAAAATATTTCTTCTGCCGTTCTTGGCGGAGAAGGTCTTTTCAATCTTTCACTTACTGGTAAAGGCGTGGTTGCATTAGAAAGCAATGTTCCGGAAGATGAACTTGTTGAAATACATCTTGATAATGATGAACTCAGAATTGATGGCAATATGGCTGTATGCTGGTCAAACTCGCTTGAATTTACCGTTGAAAAGGCTACAAAGTCATTAATAGGTTCTGCCGTAAGCGGTGAGGGATTTGTGAATGTATATAGAGGTACGGGAATAGTCCTTATGGCTCCTGTTACATCGTCATCATCATTGTTCAGTGCTACAAGTAGTATTTCTGCAAAACCGTAATCCAGATAATATTTTTAAACGGAACAGTTTACTATAAAAATATAACTGTTCCGTTCTTTTAAAAAGGAGGTTTTTTATTTATGGCAATTAATTTACAGAAAGGTCAGCGATATGCATTCGGTGAAACAATGCGTCTTGCACTGATAGGACTTGGTTGGGATACTAATCGTTATTATAGTGGTTATGATTTTGACCTCGATGCGTCTGCATTTCTTCTCGGCGAAAATGGAAAACTTCTTCGTGATGAGGATTTCGTTTTTTATAACAATCTCAAAGGACGTAATGGTGCAGTAGTTCATACCGGCGATAATCTTACTGGCGACGGTGAGGGCGATGACGAAGTTATTATTATTAACTTTGAAAAACTTCCGCCGGAAATCAAGAAAATAGCTATATGTGTAACAATTCATGAAGCTGAAGAACGCCGTCAGAATTTCGGACAGGTTTCAAATGCATATATCCGTGTGGCAAAGATGAAAGATGAAAATGATGTTTCCGGAGATACTATATTGAGATTCGACCTTGAAGAAGAATTTTCTATAGAAACGGCTCTTGTTGTTGCAGAGTTCTATAAAAGAAACGGTGAATGGAAATTCAATGCAATAGGTTCAGGCTATCAGGGCGGACTTGCTTCTATAGTACGTTCGTATGGTGGAGATGTCTAAAATAACATACTTACAAGATTTACAATCATACAGAGAACTATTCCAGTAACGGTAGGAAGTAAAAAACTAATGGCAGTCCATTTGTGACTGCCTGTTTCTTTTTTTATGGTCATACAGGTAGTCGCACACGGAAAGTGAAAAAGTGTGAAAATCATCGTACATACGGCAGTAGTGATATTCCAGCCGTGTTCTCTCAGTAGTTCATGAATCTGTACTGTATCGGACATTTCTACGAGACTTCCTTGTGCAAGGTACGTCATTAGTATTATAGGAAATACTATTTCATTCGCCGGAAATCCCAGTATAAATGCAAGTAATATTACACCGTCAAGTCCCATAAGTCTTGCAAAAGGGTCAAGAAAATCTGCAACAACTGATAGAATTGTATCATTTCCGATATGTATATTGGCAAAAATCCATATAATAAGTCCACATGGTATAGCAGAGGTACACGCACGTGCCAGTACAAATATAGTACGGTCTAAAATTGAACGTATGAGTACTTTTCTGAACTGTGGTTTCCTATATGGCGGAAGTTCCAATATGAATGATGATGCTACACCTTTTAATATTGTACATGAAAGAAGTTTCGATATTAACAAAGTCATTAAAACTCCGGATATTATTACTATAAGCAGAATCAATGCTGACAAAATACTTCCAGATGTAACAATAAACATTGTTATTATCATGATAATAGTCGGAAAACGTCCGTTACATGGTACAAAATTATTTGTTATTATGGCTATAAGTCTTTCACGTGGTGAATCTATAATCCGACATCCTGTAACTCCGCAGGCATTACAGCCGAATCCCATCGCCATAGTTATGGCTTGTTTTCCGCAAGCGTTGGCGCATCTGAAACAATGGTCAAGATTGAATGCTATTCTCGGCAGATATCCGAAATCTTCCAGAATCGTGAACAGCGGAAAGAATATCGCCATGGGTGGTAGCATTACTGATACTACCCAAGCAAGAACTTTATATATCCCCTGAATAAGTACACTTTCAAGCCATTGTGGTGCGTTTATTTTGGTGAGTCCGTCAGACATTATATCACCTAATCCGAAAAGAACTTTTCCGAGTAAATCTGACGGATAATTAGCTCCGATTATTGTAATCCATAATATGAATCCTAACAGAATAATCATTACAGGGATTCCGATACTTCTGCTAAGAAATATCCTGTCAAGTTTACGGTCACGAGAATATGGTGAATTTTTTTTATAACTTATAGTCTTTCCGGCAATTTCTGATGCTTTTTTTACAGTTGCGGAAATAATTTCATCAGATATTTTTTCTGCATTGAATCCCTTTTTTATAAGATTCGTTTTTATTTTATCAATTTCCGGAAAATTTCCAAAATGAATATTTTCATATTTTTCTGCTTTTTCAATAAAAGATGTATTGTTTTCAAGTATACGCATTGCAACAGTTTCCGGAGTAAGTTTATGTATATCTTTTCTGATTATATCGGAAATATCTGTTATAGCGTTCTGAATATCATCATTTACCGGAAGTGTCGGCTGTATCAGTACAGTATCTTCTTTTATGCAGTCGTAAAGACATTCAAGAAGTTTGTCGAGACCTTTTCCGTCACGTGCAGTTACTCCTATAACATATACGCCTAAAATCTTACTTAATAAATCGAGGTCTATACTTATACCTTTGGTATCCGCCTCGTCGAGAAGATTTATACATACTATAGTTTTCGGTGATACCTCGATTATCTGTATGACAAGATTTAAATTTCTTTCAAGACAAGTCGCATCACATACTACAATAACAGCATCAGTTTTTGTAAAGTAAATGAAATCACTTGCAGTAGTTTCCTCTGCTGAACTGTTACGGAGCGTATACATTCCCGGAATATCCGCAAGTGTGAAATGCATATCCTTGTATTCAAAGAAACCCTCAGCACTTGAAACTGTTTTTCCAGCCCAGTTTCCTGTGTGTTGATTCATACCGGTGAGTGCGTTGAAAACCGTCGACTTTCCAACGTTAGGATTTCCGGCAAGTGCTACGAGATATTTATTTTTTTCCATTACATCACCTCCTGAAAATATCATAAAATAATATGCAATAAAATAATATAATATGCCTTTCAGCTGTAATGAAAAGTAAAATGTTCCACGTGGAACAATCAGAAAGTCAGAACGTGAAAATGTTCCACGTGGAACAATCAGACAGTCGGAATGTGAAAATGTTCCACGTGGAACAATCGGACAGTCGGAATATGAAAATGTTCCACGTGGAACAATCAGCAAGTCAGAATGTGAAAATGTTCCACGTGGAACAATCAGCAAGTCGGAACGTGAAAATGTTCCACGTGGAACAATCAGAAAGTCGGAACATGAAAATGTTCCACGTGGAACAATCAGAAAGTCAGAATGTGAAAATGTTCCACGTGGAACAATCAGCAAGTCGGAACGTGAAAATGTTCCACG
>CAMWUB010000068.1 GCA_947177345.1 uncultured Ruminococcus sp.
TATTATTTCAGATGCGTTTCAAGGATATTCTTCAGTGCCGAGGCTGACCCTGAATGTGAACGCTCCACACGTACCGGCAGACCTTTTGTTTCGCTTATCGCACACCTCGCCATTTTATGCGACATTGTACCGGTAAACATTACAAGCAAATCCGGATTTCCTATCTGCTTTTTAAGATTCGTTTTCATATGCGTGAACACTTTCGCCGTACATTTATATTGTTCGCAGATTTCCTTGTAAGTTCTTACCATACAATCGTTACCACCTAAAATTACAATACTCATTTTTTTACCTCCTGAGTTAGTTTTCGCTAATATTAGTATACACTAACTTTTATAAAAAGTCAAGTAATGTTATCTCCGTGCAACAAAAAAACACCTTTCTTTATGAAAAGGCGTTTTTTGTATTTCGTATGTTATTTTTTTCGTTTCAGACGTGGCATTAATTTTTTTCTGTACATATGATTACACATATCAAGATTGAGGTCATACATCACGAAAATAAAATTACATAGTCCTAACATGATATAACTTCCGTATCTGCCTATCTCGTCAAACTCCTCTAACATCTGGTCAAGTCCGAAAATATAGACCGTCACGAAAAAATACGATACCGCACATATATTGAATACCGCAAGTTTTATGAAATTCCTGAAAAACCGGCTTTTTATCCTGTCAAGATAGAATTTTATAATCGGATAATGTCCGAAAAGCATTATAAAAATCAATGACGCTTCCTTATCAAACGTTATGAAAAGTGACAGCAAGCCTACTGCTATATACGTCAGCCACGCCCAGCCGGTATTTACCTCGACGGCTATTATCATCATGAGTACTCCGGCAATCATCGGCAATAATAAATATAATGCCGGTATTATTCCGGCGAAAAACATAGCGGTCAGGCATAATGCCGATACTATCCCACCAAGTGCTACACGATAACTTAAATCTCTCATAGTTTGGCTTTCTGTACGTTATAGACTATCGCTGATAAAATTCTTTCCGGTACGAAACGCTGACCAAATGCACATACTTTAGTACTTAGAGACGGTAAAGCGAAAAATTTTCCCTGAAAAAGTTTTTTCAATCCGTATTCCGCAACGTATTCCGCCGAGACCGGTTTTACACTGAAATCAACTCCTGCTCTGTTATTGAAATCTGTGTTGACTGGTCCGGGGCATAATACAGTTATCTTTATATTCGATTTTTCACGCCTTAACTCCTCGTATATCGCCGACGAAAGTCTGATAACATAATTCTTTGAGGCATAGTAAGATGACATCAATGCACCTGTCATAAATCCGGCAACTGATGCAACATTCAATATATATCCGCTATCACGTTTCCGGAAATCACGTAGGAAAAGTTTAGTCAGTATATGGAGTGCTGTTATATTCAGGTCAATCATGGAAATTTCATTTTCAAGGTCAGTTTCGTGAAACTTTCCGAATATTCCGTAACCGGCATTATTTACAAGTAAATCAATATTCTTATCCTTACAGAAATCATATACTTTAAATACTTCCTTTCTTTCGGACAAGTCAGCCGTTATGATTTCAGTATTTCCGCCGAAATATTTCCTTAATTTTCTGAGTACTTTTTCATTCCTGCCGGTCAGAATCAAATCCCAGCCACGTCGGTGAAGATTCATGGCTATAGCCTTTCCGATACCCGAAGTAGCTCCGGTTACTAATGCTTTCATAATAATAAATTCCTTTCGTTATTTGTTTATGAAGTCAAATAAATTTTCATTGTCCATACTCTCTATACCGAACAGAAATAAAGTCTGTTCATAATTATCGGGATTTATAAAACTACTCAATGGCTTTTCCATGTGTTCCGGAGATATTACGGCAATTTCGCTGTAATGCTGTATCAGAAACTGTATGAAACAATCTGCATAACTGTCTTTTATAAGAAGCAGTTTCTTTTCATTGTTTACGGAAGTCTTTATCCTGATAAAAGGCTCTTCAGTACCGAGGTACATTCTGTACATATCACCGCTTTCAAGAAACTTTTCGTCATTGAGTGTTTTTCTGTAAGTCATACCGTTATTACAGTAAGCTGTACAGCTTGTAACTTCCGCACCGACGGAATAGCTATAAATATCAAGTATATCCGATTTAGTACCATTATAAAGACATCTGTTATACAGATTGCCCCTGAAGTCACTGGTGATATGATTTATAGTGTATTTATCATATGAAGACGGTCTGAAACCGAGTTTCTGAATGACCGTCTTATATACGTAATAAGCTCCGTAACTCGTAAGTCTGGTATCGTTCCGGTAGTAGATGTAGTTATCACTTAGCATACGGAGTATATTATATGTATCAATAGTCCGTATGCCGTCGGTGAGATTATCATATAAAAAATCTATCTGATTTCTTTCGGGATTTGTCATGAGATATTCAGGGAGTTTATCGCCGTATATTCCGGAAGTTGTAGGTATCGCCGTAAAATATGCCGTCCCGATATAATTTCCGAAAAATTTATTTACAGCCTCGATATTTTTCTTTGAAATCTCCCGTGATGATACTTCAGTGTCAAGAAGTCTGTTACTGTCCATGTATACACCGTTTATAATTTTTCCGCCTGTATATGAATTTATATCCGCCTGTGCAGATACCCATTTTTCACGCCGGAAAAAGTGGTCTGTAATATACTGATTAAGTTGTTTTCCGTAACTTCCGTCGGTAAGTGCGGAAAATGATATTTCCGGAAAAGTTGCAAGATTTCTGTTTTCTTTCAATGAAAAATCATCTTTTTTTCCGGTCAATGTGAATATGAATCCGGCTATAAGTATCGTTAAAATTATGAAAGCCGTAATTTTTCCGGATATTTCAGAAATTTTCATGAAAAGAACTCCCTTTCTAAAGTCTGATTATATATAGTTCCGAACTTCCTGTATATGAAATAAGTGCTGTACATATAACAAGCATCAGAAGCGTAACAACCGGAGATATTATTTCAATTGCATATTTTATATAATTTTTTCCGGAACGCATTACCATATTTCTGAAAAGACCTGTAGCACAATACGTACATATAAGCAGAAGTACTAAATAATATTTGAGCAGGTATAATGTAAGCGAATCCGCAAATATACCGTTCCCACCAAGCATAGCCAACAGATAATTTACGGAATAATGTATATTTTCTCCGGAAAGAAATACCATAAATATTATAGTTACCAGATATGTATAAATTATCCCTGTTATTTTCAGAATCTTCAACTGACGGATATATTTTTCAGATACCAGCGTCAGACCGATTACTCCGCCCCATACGAATCCGTTTATATCAAATCTGTACCACATTCCGATACAGCACCATGCTATCACGAAAATTATTTTTCTGTATATCCGGTTTCCGCATACCTCATACATAGGCTTTAATATATACCGTCTGAACCAGTATATTACCTGTATATGCCAGTTGGAATAAAAATCACGTATACTGTTACTGAATATCGGATAATTGAAACTGTTCGGAAATCTGAACCCGAAACAATAACCGATTCCTTTTCCCATATCCGCCATACCTGCAAGTGTAAAATAAAGACTTAATATATATGCTATCATTCCGAGCCATGCATTTACTGCTGACATCTCCCATATATCCACGCTTCTGACCGCCATATATAACATATACATTGTATCACCGGCGATTACTTTTTCAGTAAGTCCCTTTACAAAAATAGCAAGTCCATTACCGATTTCAGTTACAGTTATTTTTCGGTCGTTCAGCATACGGCGGAATGTATTATATCTTATGACCGGTCGCATTATTATCGCCGGAAACATCATCATATACAACGAAAATTTTATAATATCGTATTCCGCTCGTATACAATTCCGGTATATATCCGTAATATAGCTTATAGCCGTAAGTGTCAGGAACGATACACCTACCGGAAAAAATACGTCAGGTATCTTCAATCTGTCCCTGAAAATATCAAGAAAATCTGTCCGGAACATAAGAAAAATAATCGTATCTGCTATAATTCCGGTAAACAACATCACCGACTGTATTAATTTCCTGCTCCGGAATCTGTCGATTAAAATTCCGGTAAGATAATTTATCAGAGTATAGATTACTATAAATTCAAGAAATCTTAAACTGTTCATGATACAGAAAATCATACTCAATATCAACAGTGATATATTTTTCAGCTTTAACGGAGTTATCCAATAAATTACAAGCGATACCGGCAGAAATCCATATATAAATAACAGACTGCTATATGTCATTCTGTACCTCCGAGATTTTTAACATATTCCGAAAGTTCCTGACTGGTCATCATTGTATTGAGTACCTCTATAAGCGAACCGGTTGACATTATGGACGGCAAATCAAGACTTTTCTGTAAATTTTCACGTAATTGCCGACTGTTTTTTCCACCTGATAATCCTAACTCATAAAGCGTATATTTTGTTATATCTTTTTTCCGTGTGATTTCTTCGGAATGTATTCCGGATTTTTCAAATGATTTTATTAAAATATCCTTGTTGATACCCTCAACGCCTAACTTACCCTCCGCTGATGGCTTTTCCTTGCGTTTTTCCTTGCCGAAAATATCAGGTATATAGACGTTAATTATCTGACCGTCTTTGACAGCTCCCTTTATATAGCCTCGTATCTTACGCCCTGCACTGTCCGAATCAGTAAGAATTATTATACCTGTTTTCCGTGCGTAGTATCGTATTAATGCAAGTTTTTCGCTGTCCTTGAAAATCCGGAAACCGTCTGTCACTATTATTACGGCATCTACCACTGAGGAAAGTTTTATTTTATCGTATTTTCCTTCGACTATTATCGCCTGATTAATTTTTATCATATAGCCTCCGTTATTTAGTCATGAGCATTTCCGTAACAGCCTGCTCCAGTACTATTTTTTCGTCTGTAGCCGTCGAATTGAGTTTCACGGCGGTATCACGCAGAATTTTTATACACGCTCTTATACGTGTGGTACTCATACGGGAACTGTCACGGAATGCATTTTTTACTTTAAACTCCCATACATACGAATAATCACCCATAACGTCCGGAACACCTTTACCAGCATTTCTGGCACATGATGCCCTGTACATATCAAGAAACGAATTTGTTATATTAGCAAGTACACTACCTCGATTATTTTTATCGGTCATGAGTTCGTTGAGGGCGTTAAATGCTGACTGTCTGTTAAATGATGCAACTGCATCGGCAAGCTGAAAGACTGTAATATTAGTCTGTCTGTGTACAAGAAGTTCAATCATTTCACGAGTTATTTTCCTTCCCTGAGCATACGAACATAATTTATTTATTTCGTTCTCGACTGTAAGAACATCATACAGACACATATCAGCGAGTTCATAAGCATCAGTTTTTGAAATGGACGCTCCACCGGCTGAAACTCCGGATAAAATAAAATCGGTCATTTCTTTCTGTGATAACAGACCCATTTCACATACAGTACCGTTTTTCGCTACAAAATCGGCGAGTTTCTTGTTTTTATCGGTAATTTTACCCTTTTTAGTCTTTACTTCAAAGCCGGTAACATTGAATATTACTACAGTAGTCGGCGGAATATATTTCAGAATTTCAAGAAGTTTTTTATTTAAAGTATCGGCTGTCTGACCACGCATTTCCTCACGAGGCTTTTCGCAGTCATAATCATTTATCAGAATACAGTTATATTCCGACATCATGGGCATTATCTGTATAGTATCATTCAGTTCCGAAAAATCAAGTTTTTTGCCGTTGAATCTCGTAAGTGAAAAATCTTCATTTTCCCCGACGGTTGCTTTTATAATCTGTCTGGTAAGTTTCTGTACACCTGTTGTATTCTGTCCGTATATATAGTAAAGATTGTTAATATCTCCGTTTTTCAGATTTTTTTCAATAGTTTTGTTGTCTGTGGACGGCATAAAAAAATCACCTCATCTGTGTTATACTGAATTTTCCGTCTGCAAGAACTTCAATTCTGAAATTATTCACTCCGGAACGCTTTACTTTTTCGTTATCGTCAAGATATATACTGTTGTCGTCGTATTGTATATCGGTATTTTTTGTGATTCTACCGTAAAATATAGTAAGCCCCCTGTTTTCCGGAACTTCGTTCTTTGTGGAAATGAAATCTATTTCAGAATTTTTATATGTTATCCTTAAAATGTAATCTTCATATATGATACTGTAATCTTCCGCATCTATGTGATAGCCGTCATTGAAAATAACAGCTTTATCATCACCACACGGATATATATTACCGTATGTAAAAATATTTTCTGTTTTTATATTGTTGAGTTCATTCATATATGATACATACAATGACTGAATATCACTATGAAGTATAAGATAATCTATATTTTTTATATTATTGTCTGCAAGATATTTACTTACATATTCCGGATTTCTGTAACCGGAAAAATCAATCACGTAATTTTTCCTGTGATACGATACTATAATAGCTGTTTTTTCGTTTCTTCCGACGACCGCAACTATAAATTTATCATATTGTCGTCTTTCATAGAGTGCATTTCCGCCGGAAACTACAAACAATGAAAGAGCTATCGCAAGTGATATAAATTTTCTGTTTTCTGTGAATATCTTAACCATCGCAACCGCAACAACACATATTATGGCGAGTTTTCCGGCTATATCGTTACCGCATGAAATATATGAAAAATCAAGTCCGGAAATTTTCTCAGACAGGAGCAGGATTATTTTTATAATTCCGCCTGATATTTCCAGTATCGGAAGCAATCCGCCTGTTATAGTGTAAATCATACCAATTACCATACAGAACGTACATAACGGAATTATTATTATATTTGTCACCGGAGATACTATTGATACTTCGTCAAAAAACATCATACTTAACGGCATTATGAAAAGTGTAGTACATAACATTACAAGAAAACTTTTTATTATTCTTTCCGGAAGTTTTTTATCCGGAAGATTTTTAACCATATACGGTGCAAAAACTCCGATTCCGAAAGTTCCGCCTACTGACAATATAAATCCCTGACTATATATAACATATGGATTCACAATGCATATCAGTAGTACCACCACAGCAAGCGAATTGAATGTATCATTACGCCGTCGGAAAAATCCGGCAGAATACGCTATATCAGCCATTATCACGGCTCTGACCGCAGATACCGGAACTTCTGACATTATAAGCATAAGT
>CAMWUB010000069.1 GCA_947177345.1 uncultured Ruminococcus sp.
GCATTGAAGTATACACTGAAATCAAAATCTTCCGGCATAAACCATATTGAATTATATATTTCCTGATTTGTCTTGAAAGACGCTCCTAAAAGCCATAAAAGCGGATAAAGCATCAATATTGCTGTGAGAACGAGTATAAAATATGTAATTATTTTTTTCACGGAAGTTCCTTTCTTATTCGTCCGGTAATCCTGAACATAATGCAGACTACTACGGAAGTCACCACGAAAAGTACCCACGATACAGCATTCGCATAACCAGCATTATGATAGCTGAACATCTCATCATAAATCAGCATACCTACTGTATACGTACTTTTCATAGGATTTCCGCCGGTAATCATGTAAGGGGCGGAAAACTCCTGTAATGCCGAGATAGTCTGCAACACGGCATTGACAAACAAAGTATTTTTCAGTAACGGAAGTGTTATGCTGAAAAACGCCCTGAACGAACTACAGCCGTCGACTTTGGAAGCCTCATAGTATTCACGTGGGATTTCTTTAAGAGATGTAAGGAAAATTATCATAGTAGAACCGAACTCCCATAATCTCAGGAGTATTATTATAAACAATGATAATTTCTGGTCACCGTACCAGCTTACTCCGGAAATACCGAATATCTCAAGGAACTGGTTGACTAATCCGCCACGTGTAAAGAGATACTGCCACATGATAGCCACCGCAAGATTAGAACCTAATATTGACGGTACATAAAAGGCTGTTCGGAAAAATCCCATACCTTTTATATTGGCACTCAGAAGAACAGCCGTAAGCAGTGAAACCATAAGTTTCAGCGGTACAAATATTATAGTATATCTGAATGTAACTCCTAAAGCCTTAAGGAAATGTTTGTCCTGAAGCATATTCTTATAATTGGTAAGTCCGATAAATTCCGGTGGGTGTATGCCGTCATATTTTGTCATACCGGTTACGAACGAACAAAAGAACGGATATATTATAAACAACACGCTTCCTATTATGAACGGACTTATAAGAAAAAGTCCGGTAAACCTGCTCACACCGACAGGATTTTTATATTTTTTCATTCGACACTCTCCAGATATTCAATTATATCATTATAAAGCTCCTGTGCAGTAATGCTTATATTCTCGCCGTAAGATACTTTTTCTATAGCCGAATTACAAAGTTCTTTCATGCGGGTAGTCTCCATATACGGACTTATCGTGACAGTATCGAGTTTACCGAGCATATCGGAATTTTCTTTAGTAAGACCTTTAAGTTTACCATTTTTTTCGAGTTCCTCGAAAGCGTAACGAGATGCCGGAATACCTCTTGAAGTACCTAATATTTCCGCACAGTCGTCATCATTGAGCAGGAAATTAATAAATTCGGCGGATTCGTCGGGATATTTAGTTTCTGCCGATATAGCGTACATAAGCGACGGTTTCACGAACCAGCCAGAATTATTACCGTTTTCGTCGCTGAGATACCCACCGGCTTTAAGTACTCCCTTATCAAGAACCGATTCATATTTACCAACTGCACTGTTCCATTCAAGAACACCGGCGACATTACCGTCTATGAATGACGGCGACTGATATAAAGCTCCGTTGCCGTCTTCGTCGATACGTGTCCGGACGTTTCGTGTGACGTGGTTATCTTCCATAAGCTTATAAAATTCCATAACTTCTTCAATGTCCTCAATGGTAAAACCTAAAGTGCCGTCCATGTTAATGAAGTTTTTACCGGTTTTCTGCTGTACGTATACTACAGAAAGATACCACGCTGTACCACCTGACTGTACATCTAAATCAAGCGGATAACAACCGTTCTGATAGAAAATATTTCCTGTTTCAATGAGTTCGTCCCATGTTTCCGGAAATGAAACGCCAAGTCTTTCAAAGACTTCAGAATTATAAAAAAAACCACGTCCGGTAAGCGATACCGGAACAGCATTAAGATGATTATTTACCATTCCGAAAGAAAGTATATCTTCACTGAATCCGGATAAGTCAAGAAAATGGTCAAGTTCGTTCAGATTATAGAAGCCCTGACCGTCGCTTGAAAGAGTAACAAGCCAGTCATAATTAATCTGCATGATGTCAGGTTGAGAACCGCCACTAATCTGAGTATTTATTTTTTCTGTCCAGCCGTCCCAGCCACCGTATTCAGCTTTTATTTCAATACTCGGATGTCTTGCGTTCCATAGTGTAATAGCTTTCATGGTAGCATTATGACGGTCATCACCACCCCACCATGAAAAGCGTAGAGTACATTTATCAAGTCTGTTATCCGGCGGAGTTTTCTTTGTTGTTTCAGCACTACAGGAAAAAAGCGTCAGAGTACAGACAAAAGGCACTAAAAATTTTTTCATGCTTGTCCTCCCTGAATTTAATGATACAAGTATATTATAATATATTTCCTTAAAAAAATCAACCATGATTTACAATAATTACAGAAATATTACAGAATTTATCCGAATGTTGCAAAATATCGCAGAATATGATATGATGTATTATAATATTATAAGTAAAGGGGGCGTATCGGTATGAACCTGATAATATGGGCAATAGCTGTAATAATATTCATAATTCTTGAAATAGTAACAATTCAGCTTGTATCAGTATGGCTTGCCGGTGGAGCGTTGATAACTATGCTTGCGGTATTATTTTCTGAAATTTCCGTTACAGGACAGCTTATATTATTTGCGTTGAGTTCGTGTATACTGCTTGCGGTAACATTTCCGCTTGCTAAAAAAATAAGAAACCGGAAACATATTCCGACAAATTCGGAGCTTAACGTCGGAAAACAGGCAATTGTTACGGAAGAAATAAATACACATACCGGTACTGGCAGAGTTTCACTCGACGGCATTTACTGGAAAGCAGTTTCAGATGAGATAATTCCCATAAACAGCACCGTTACGGTCATAGCCATTGAGGGTACAACACTCACAGTTTATTCAGGCGATTAAAAGGAGGTTTTTTTTATGCAGGGTACAGTAATAGCAATAGTTATAATATTCATACTTATAATGCTTATCCGTTGTATACGGATAGTTCCGCAGGCACACGTATTTGTAATAGAAAGATTAGGTTCATTCTATGCGGAATGGGAAACAGGTGTACATATACTTTTTCCGATGATTGACAGAATATCCGGAAAAGTTTCATTAAAAGAAAAAGTAGTTGATTTCAAGCCACAGTCAGTAATAACGAAAGATAACGTAACAATGCAGATTGATACAGTAGTATTTTATCAGATAACAAACGCAAAACAGTATGTTTACGGCGTTGAATCACCGTTACAGGCAATAGAAAACTTTTCGGCAACCACTTTGCGTAATATAATAGGCGAACTGGAGCTTGATTCTACACTTACTTCAAGAGATATAATAAACAAAAAGATAACAGAAATTTTAGACCAGGCTACTGACAGGTGGGGTATAAAAGTAAATCGTGTGGAGCTGAAAAATATACTTCCACCACGTGAGATTCAGGACGCTATGGAAAAACAGATGAAAGCTGAACGTGAACGACGTGAAAAAATATTACAGGCTGAAGGTGATAAGAAATCACAGGTACTTATTGCAGAGGGTGAAAAGGAATCTCAGATATTAAGAGCTCAGGCAAAAAAAGAGTCTGCTATACTCGAGGCGGAAGCAGAAAAACAGGCTATGATACTCAGGGCTGATGCCGTCCGTGAAAAGCAGATACTTGAAGCGAAAGGTCAGGCAGAAGCAATAGCACTCGTACAACAGGCACTTGCGGAAAGTCTCATAAAACTTAACGAATCCTCACCTACTGAGCAGGTTCTGAAACTTAAAGCTCTTGAATCTTTCGAGAAAGTCGCCGACGGTAAGGCAACTAAAATAATAATTCCAAGTGAAATTCAAAGCCTTGCCGGACTTGTCACAAGTATGAAGTCTGTTTCGGAAGACTGAAGACAGAGCAGTATTTATATAAATTCCACAAAAAAACTTAAAAAATTCATTTATTATGTCAATAGAAATATCTGTAAGAATCTGCTATAATATAAAATGAAGTAGAAATACTTAAATCCAGATATCAGGGAGGGATAGCATGAAAAATATGATTCTTTCTGTCTTGCTTTCCATTGTAATGACAGAATCCGCCGTACCACAGTCTGACGCTTCTGTACCGTCCAATATGGTTTTTGTTCCGAGCAGTTCAAAAAGCTGGTCAAAAACAGCTATTTCCGGTGATGCTAATCATGATAATACAGTAAACATAGCCGACGCAATTCTTTTACAGCAGTATATGTCGTCAGGAGAATTTGACGGCAATGTTTCGTGCTTTGATATAAATTCCGACGGGATTATTGATTCTTTCGATATGATTCTCATGAGACAGGCTATTATCAATCAGGAAGAACCCGCTCAACACACATATGCTGTTGATATACTTAATTCATCCGAAAGTATTCCGGAAGACGGAAAAGTTTTAACGAATGTAACTGAAGTTTCAGAATATTTGTCGGAATTTATCCCCGATACTGCTGAAATACAGACATATCTTGAAAAATACAATGACGATTTCTTTGAAAACAATAACCTTATTTTAATGCCGTTCAATCAGAAATACGGCAGGGGCGTTTTTTATAACGTCTCCGGTGTGAGCAAAATAAGACCTAAAAAAACACGTGGTCTGAATGATGATGTTTTCATTTCCCTTGAAGCTGAATACAATGCTTACCGTGTACTGTATCCGGTAACCGATACTAAACTGCTTATACAGGCAGGTGTTCCGAAAAATGAGGTAAACAGCGGTGAAAATGTTTTTATTTATGATTCCTATGAAATAAAAACAAATATGGAAGCAATTTCATATACTTCACCGGATAAAAGCCGTGAAATATATGTAACACAGGAAACAACCGATAATCTCAGTGATATAAGATTTTTCCTGAAGACAAATAAAATTTCATACAAAGCACTTACATTCCTGACAGCATACGGTGATAAGCCGTTTACGGAAGACGGTGAATGGTCTGTAAATGCCGACGGTAATGATGTATTCAGTAACGGAACAACATATAGCATGACATGGTATGATGACCACATAGCAGTTAATCATAAAGTTCAGGGCGATGAATGGGAATATATATCAGTTGACTTCAACGGCGAGGAAATTATATATAAATCATATATAAAATCTAATTAAATTATTACAGGTATACTTCATGGTATACCTGTTTTGTTTATATTATCCAAATCCCCACAATGCTTTCTGTCATTATGACTATTGATTTTTCATGAATTATACTGTATAATATTGGAAAAGATAAATAATTTCAATAAAAATGGAGGTATAACATGAAAAAATTTATAAAAATCGCTTTGTGTACAATGATTATTTCCGGAGCGATTTCAACGGAAACATCTGCAAAATCAGAACCTATTTTCCTTGAAAATGGTTCGGAACACTGGGAATATACATATCTTAGGGGTGATATAAACAATGACAGAAAAATATCTGTTGCCGATGCTGTGCTTCTGCAAAAGTGGATTATGGATAAATATAACGCTCTCTATGACGGCAATGTTGACGAGTCATTTTTTGATATAAATTTTGACGGCTTTATAGATTCTTTTGACCTCGTACAGATGAGAAAACTTGTTATAAATCCGAAAGATACTGAGATACATAAATATACTATTGATATTCTCAATACTGATATGGAATTATCTGAAAAATTCGATAATTTCAGTAATCATGATAATATTATAACGGAATATAATAATATGTCAGAATATCTTAAAACTTTCATTACTGACAGTGACGAGTTAAATAAATATCTTGACAGATACAACGAAATTTTTTTTGAAGAAAATAATCTTATTCTTATACCGTACATACAGGAACGTGGAAACGGCATCTTGACAGTAGCAGGCGGTGCGGTCAGAATAAAAAAAGGAATATTTTTCTATATAGGTGGTAGTTATAAGCAGGATATAGGACTTTATCCAGCTACAAATACTAAAATGCTTGTACAGATTACATTTCCTAAATCTCAGACAAGTGCAGACGATAAAATATTATATTCAGATTGGTTATCTTCTCAACAGTCTGATACAGTTTCATATAATTACGGCAAAAATGAAATAGTTGTCACACAGAATAACAGTATGGGTATAAATGCGAATATCTATATAAAAAATGATGATTCATTTATTTATATTGACAGTGCCTATCCGTACCAATGTTTTGAAGCTGATAAACTTTCCACGGAAAACTATAAAATAACTTTTCGTGAAAACTCTTTCATATTTGAATATAAGTCAGATATATACCACTGGTTCAGGAAAGAATATTCATATTCCGGAGACCTAATAGCCAGTGAATATTATGAAAAATAGTAGAATCCTTACAGGTATGCTTTCGGGTATACCTGTTTTGTGCATAATGCCTATTTTTTTTTTTTTTTTTTTGCCTTAATTACCGTCATAATGACTATTGACTTTTTCTGCAATATGCTGTATAATATTGGAAAGTATTCAGATACGGAGGTAAAAACATGAAAAAATTATTGAGTACGCTTTTAAGTATATCGGTTATTGCCGGTGCGATTCCAATGGGAGCAGGTGCGGTATCAGACCCGATTTACATTGAATCCGGTGAAGACCACTGGGAATATACACATATATGCGGTGACGTTAATGCAGATGGCAAAATATCTGTAGCAGATGTAGTAATTCTACAGAAGTATATTATGGGTACAGATGATTATGATGATGACGAAAATGTTGACAGATACACTCTTGATGTCAATCTTGACGGCTATTTTGATTCCTTTGACCTCGTACAGATGAGACGGCTTGTTATTAATCCTGAACAGGCTGAAAAACATACATATGCGGTTGATGTTCTCAATACGGAAGCTGATATACCTACAATGGAAGAAAAAGAATTAATGTGGAGTGAAAATTTCGATAAGGTTATCACGGAATATGACGAGATGTCAGAATATCTGAAGACTTTCATTACCGACAACGACGAGTTACAGAAATATCTTGAAAAATACGACGAAACTTTCTTTGAAGAAAATAATCTTATTCTCGCACCGTACATACAGGAACGAGGAAACGGTGTTCTGACTATGGCTGTTGGACCTATGAGGTTAAACAATGTATATATATATGAC
>CAMWUB010000070.1 GCA_947177345.1 uncultured Ruminococcus sp.
ATATTATACTATAATAATCATATATCTGTCAACAGAAAATCCCGTATTTTTCCGGAAAAAATATTTTTTTATCTTGAAAAATTTTCCGTAATGTGTTATAATAAACAGAACAAATCTTCAGTTGATAACATGAAAGGATTATTAAAATGGATACTTATGAACAGACAGCCGTAAACCGCTGGAGGCTTGTTTTAGGTGGACTTTCAGATAAACAGTTGAGTTTCAGCGGTAATGATTTACAGAGTTTTCAGGATATGGAACAGCTTCTTGATTATCTTTACAGCCGTTCACAAGGCGATGATGTAAGAACTGACGGACGGTCAGGAAGTCTTGCGGAAAGTGTTCTTACTACTGCTGAATGGATTACAAAAGTAAGAAATCTTTTCCCGAATCAGACCGCTGAAGTACTCGAAAAACACGCCCTTGAAGAATTTCAGATGACAGAACTTCTTACTGATAAGGAAATTCTTGAAAACATGAAGCCTGACATGAATCTTCTTAAAAGCGTTCTGCAACTTAAACACCTCATGAATGGTGAAGTTCTCGAAATTGCAAGGCGTATCGCTGAGCAGGTAGCCAATGATATACGGCAGAAACTCGAAAATGATATAAAACGTTCTGTTTACGGTCAGATAGACAGAAATTCTTCCAGTCCGGTTCATTCCGCACGTAATCTCGATATAAACAGGACTATCCGCCGGAATCTTAAAAATTATGATGTAGAAACTCAGCGTATTATGTTGAAAAATATATATTTCAGCAACCGTGTAAGACGCTATAATAACAGGCGTGTTATTATCGCTGTAGATGAGAGCGGTTCAATGACAGGTTCTGTGATATACAGTGCGGTAATGGCTCAGATAATTTCAGATTTGCCTTTTGCAGACGTTAAACTTGTTATTTTTGATACCAATATAGTTGATTTATCTGAAGAAGCTGACAATCCTGCTCAGGTACTTATGAGTGTACAGCTTGGCGGTGGTACGGATATAGGCGGTGCATTAAGTTACTGTGAAAGTCTTATAAGTACGCCCTCACAGACAAATGTTATAGTCGTGACTGATTTATTTGAAGGTGCTTTTGAAAACCGTCTTCTGAACATAAGCAGAAATATTATAGGGAGCGGTGCAAGACTTAATTTTCTTACAGCTCTCGATGAAAATGCCAATCCGGCTTATAACAGAAATTTAGGTCAGCAACTCGCCGATATGGGTGCATTCGTGGGGGCAATTACTCCGGACAAGTTAGGCGATTATATAGGTAAAATGTTTTCATGATTCATAGCAGAATGAGGTGTTTTCTTGAAAAATTTAAAAAAATTTCCTGATATTGAAGATATAAATTTATCGGAAAAAATTTCAGAAAAATATATTTCTGAACGTGATACATTAAAGATACATGAATGTACAAAACAATGTATTGAAACTTTATCAGACGTAATGAAATACGGTCTTGTAAGGATTCCGGAAAGTCTGCCGGATATGCTGGAAGCCTCAGCGGTAAGATGTCACGCTATGAAAATGGCTGATGCTGAACGTTCACTCCGTGAGATTGGTAGCCGTCTTTCTGATTGCGTGGAACGACGTGCATCTTTCAGCATGGAACATCTTATAAATGAAATCTGCAACTGTACGGAAATTCTTACGGGTCTTTTATCTGATAATATAACCTCTGAACAGTTAGGAAGTTTCCGGCAGGCTTATATCAGTTACGGAAAAAAATTAACTATACTTCCGATAGGTATACGGAAAGTTTCAGGGGATTACGTCGGTTCAGTGTACTACTTCCTGAACATTGACCAGTATGCTGAACAGAAATTCTTTTCAATATCTGATTTGAGACCGACTTTCTACGATAATAACATGAATTATTTCCAGAGCAACAGTATAATATGGGGTATGGACGTTCCGCTGAAAAGTATGATGCATTCTGAAATGGTTCTTATAAATGCAAAAGTCAGCGGTGGAAAACTTTCAACATCTCAGGAAACAAGGTTATTGACTTCATATGATGCCGTTATTGACTGCAACGAGGTAAGGGAGCTTATTTATACGGATTTCCGACAGCTTGCCATTGAAATTTCTGAAAAAAATACAGAAAATGAACTTGATAAATTATGTTTCGTACAGCCTGAAAAGTGCATTGAAAGTATTTTCGATAAATATTCACAGCAGTATATAATTACTCTCGAAGATATAAATAAAAACAGAATATCAGTCCGTGCCAAGTATTCCGCTGAAAACAAGTATTTTATAGAACTTCTTGAAAAAATCGGTAATATAATGCTTGAAAATCCACGTCAGAATTATGTTTTTCTTGCAACTGCCTATATATATGACGGTGAACTTACACTTTTTCCGATTGAAATTTATGATTTCATAAGAAAAAAGTATTCAGAACCGTATGAACTGCCGGAAGAATACGGAAATATTGAAGTAACAGCCGGATATGCCGGAAAAATACTCGAATTTTTCGGTGAGGTATACGATAAAACAGCGGTGATAATCCGGTGCGGACTTCAGGCGGATATAAAAAATGACCATAAACTTGAAAATATTGCATTCAATTATGGTCTGAAAGGATTCAGCCGGATGATAGCGGATTTCATGAACTGTGCCACATCATACCGTCACGGAATATCCGGAGATTGTACCGATATACTTATTAAAATGAATCATATATATCAGTACATGAAACAAGGCAGAAAAAACCTTGAAATAATTACATCATTATCGAATATGAAAGGAATCTGATTATATTATGGAAAAAAATTCAATCAAACCACCTGTTGAAGTTCGTTACGCCGATGAACTCGCATTACTTGCAAAGTACGATACCGGAAAACGTCCGGAAAACTGGAAACTTTCTCCTAAAGCTGTCCGTACTTTCATACTCGGAGGCAAAATAAAAACTGATACCGGAACTGTTGAAATTTCAAAAAAATTCTATGGCAATGATGCACTCGTTGAAAGATGTATAATAACTCTTGCCGGAAACCGTGGACTTATGCTTGTCGGCGAACCAGGTACAGCTAAAACTATGCTTTCCGAACTCCTTTCCGCCGGTTGTTGCGGAATAAGTACTAATACCGTACAGGGTACAGCCGGAACTACTGAAGATATGATAAAATACAGCTGGAATTATGCCCTGCTCCTTGCAAAAGGTGCTTGCCGTGAAGCCCTTGTGCCGTCGCCGTTACTCGTGGGCATGGAAAAAGGTATCTTCACACGATTCGAGGAAATAACACGTACTCCTGCGGAAATTCAGGACAGTTTGATTTCCGTTATGAGTGACCAGATACTTATTATTCCAGAACTCGCTGACGACGGAATTATTCTCGCAAAGTCCGGTTTCAATATCATAGGCACGGCTAATACTCGTGACAAGGGCGTTAATGAAATGTCCGGAGCTTTAAAGAGACGTTTTAATTTCGAGACCATAGAACCGGTTAAAGATGTAAGTCTTGAAAAGGAAATTATAATCCGTGAAGCTCAGAATCTCGCAAAAGCCGGTAATATTGATATGCCTGTTGATACCGATGTTGCGGAACTCCTTGCGGTTACTTATCACGAACTCAGGGAGGGTATTACCGAAAAGGGTACACGCATTGACAAGCCCACCGCCGTTATGAGTACCGCCGAAGCTGTTTCTGTATACTATCAGACTATCAGCCATGCGTGGTACTATGGCAACGGCAAAATTGATTTAGGCGTTATGACCGAAAGTCTTTTAGGTGCTGTATGCAAGGAAAACAAAGATGACCTCGAAAAATTAAAGGCTTATTTCCGTACGGTAGTAAAGGAAAAGGGTAAAGGATTATGGAAAAAATATTCAGAGACAGCAAAATTACTGAAATGATTCCTTATGACCTCACCGGAAAAGTTTTGTTTTTTCCGGTAAGACATCATAGTCCGGTGTGTTCATATCAGCTTATAAGGACTATCAGGGAATATCAGCCGGAAATAATTCTTATTGAAGGTCCTGAAAATGCAGATAATCTTATACCGATACTTACCGACGAAAAAACTGAACTGCCGGTAGCGATATATTATTATTACAAGGATTCAAAAAAGCTGATAAGCGAGGAAGTTACGGATTATAAATGTTATTATCCGTTTCTGTACTCGTCGCCGGAATACAATGCCATGAAACAGGCGGAAATTATGAATATTCCGGCTAAATTCATAGATATGCCGTATTGCGACATTCTTATAAATACTGCCGGTCAGAAAGGCTTGCGGAAAAATATTGACAGACATAGTTATGCCGACGATTCGAGGCTTATACACAGTAAATTCTATGAAAGGCTATGCGAAAATACAAACGTCCGTGATTTTGAGGAGTTCTGGGAAAAATATTTTGAAATAGCCGGTCTTTATCTCACACCGGAAGATTTTGCCAGACAGATGCATACTTACTGTATAATCACACGTTCAGAGACTCCGCCGGAAGATATGCAGGCAGACGGCACAATAGCTCGTGAAAATCATATGGCTAAGCGGATTACCGAAGCTATGGAAAAATATAATAAAATACTCGTCGTGACCGGCGGATTTCATAGCAAGGGAATTTATGACCTTATTTCTGCCGGAAAAATAAAATCTCCGAAACTGCGTAAAATTCCGGCTAATCAGCATGGTTGCTATCCTATGGCTTACTCATACGAATCGGCGGACGCATTACACGGATACGCTTCCGGAATGAGCTGTCCTTATTTTTACGATTCCGTAATAAAAAAATTACTTGAAAAAAATTCGCCGGATAACATCTATAATGACATAACTTTTGATTTACTCGTACAGACCGCCAAGGAAACCAATAAAAAAGACGTTCCGGTATCAATAGCCGATGTCACTTCCGCAAAATCACTTATGGACGGTCTTTCAGCGTTGAGAAATTCCAGACAGTCCGGTATGTATGAACTTTCCGACGCTGTAACAAGTACTTTCATAAAGGGCGAAAAAACAATATCTTCCGGACTGCCTCTTGAAATTCTCCGGAAACTCGCCACCGGTAAGAAAGTAGGTTACATAGGCGACAAAACACACGTACCACCGCTTATAACGGATTTCGAGGAGCAGGCTAAAAAATACCGCCTTAAAATAACAGATGTCACTAAAAATGACATTGAAATATCAGTTTTCAAGACACAAAGGGAAATGGAAAAAAGCAGATTTTTTCATAGAATGGATTTTCTTGATACCGGATTTGCAGTTATGCGTAAAGGTCGTGACATTCGTAATAATACCGGAAAAAGCCGTGTCCGTGAGGAATGGCGGTATTCTCGTACACCGGAAACTGATTCTTCACTTATTGACCATACTACAGACGGATTCACGATTGAAGAAGCCTGTACTACTGTTGCGATACGTCGCCTGCGTGAAAGTATGCGTTGCGAAACGGTAGCCGGAATCGCCGTCGATTGCTTTCTTATGGGAATACCCCTGAATCATTCTGAAACTGAACTCATTGACGAGATACTTACAAATGACGGCGATTTCTTTTCAATCGGAAAGGGTCTCCGGAATTTTGAAACACTTAACAGTCTGCAACAGCTTTATAATTTTTCGGATAACACGTCACTTGAATATATCCGGCAATGTTTCGGAAAACTGATAATTCTGCTACCGTCTGTGATTAGTATATCATCTGATGTTGCAGACGAAGTTATTTCCATACTTAAAACAATGTATGGTATAACAGGGAACGTATTGCCGGAAGAACTTCCGGTATTTGTGGAAACTCTTGAAATAATGGCTCAGGCTGATAACAAAGAACCGTCAATATATGGTGCGGTATCGGGTCTGCTGTATGCCATTGATTCTTCACGGCGTATAGACGCTGAAAAAGCTATGTCCGGTTATCTTACCGGAACTGTAAGTATTAAAAAACAGGGAGCGGATTTTTTAAAAGGTCTGTTCAGTACAGCACGTGATATTATTTTATCTGACGATTCTTTTCTTAAAATGACAGATACGCTTATAACCGATATGGAATACAGCGATTTTATGGAAATACTTCCGTCAATGCGACTGGCATTCAGCTATTTCACGCCGTCGGAAATTCAGGATACTGCCAAATCAGTTGCCGGATTGCATAACGTTACCGCCGGTGAAGTCATTAATCGCATGATTGTTGACGAGGATATGTTTGTTTTCGGAAATCAGTTTGATTCCGATATACTTGAAAAACTTGATATTAATTTATATTGATTTCTGATTTTTTTGCGTTTTGCGTGTTAATTTTTCGGATTTCGTATGTTAAATCAGGTGTTTACAAAAAGGAGCTGAAAAAATGGGAAAATTAATAGTAATAGAGGGTCTCGACGGTAGCGGAAAACATACACAGGCGGTAAAGCTTCATGAATATCTGCAAAGTATCGGGGAGCAGGTCAGACTTGTTTCTTTTCCGGATTATGAAAGTCCTTCGTCAGCACTCGTGAAGATGTATCTTTCCGGAGAGTTCGGAAAAAATGCGGATTCCGTAAATCCATATACTGCTTCAACGTTCTATGCAGTGGACAGGTTTGCGAGTTTCCGTACAAAATGGCAGGATTTCTATGAAAACGGCGGAATTGTAATCGCCGACAGATATACTACTTCAAACGCCGTGCATCAGTGTGCGAAACTTCCGCCGGAACAGTGGGACGGTTTCATTGAATGGCTTACGGAATTTGAATATAAATATATTGGTATTCCGAAACCGGATATTGTTATATACCTCCGGACTGATACCGGAATAAGTCAGAAACTGATTTCCGGACGTTATAACAGTGACGAATCTAAAAAAGACATTCATGAACGTGATGCTGAATATCTTTCACGTTCACAGCGTTCTGCCGATTATTGTGCGGAAAAATTAAACTGGTATACCATACAGTGTACAGAAAATAATACTATGCGTTCCGTTGAAAGCATAGCCGAAGAAATTAAAAATTTTACAGATAGTAATAAATAGTCCATAAAAAATAGTCAGTGAGTTATAT
>CAMWUB010000071.1 GCA_947177345.1 uncultured Ruminococcus sp.
ATTTCATGCAATTTTGTCAACAGTCCCTGTACAAATGAAACAATAATTTTTGCACCGGTTGTAATTAATTGTGGAATAAATTCAATTATATTATTAGTTATTGTTGCAACAATATTTGAAGAGAATACGCCTATGCCTTTTGAATTATTTGAAAGTCCTTCCAAAAACGACATAATAACGCTTTTGGCTATATTTAAAATATCGGGAATTTTTGCCGATATTTCAGAAATCGCCGAAGTAAGAACGCTTCCGACGGCTTTTGCGAGACCCTCAAAACCACCACTTTTAAAGGCTTCGTTCAACTGCCGGATATAGCCAGTTCCAGTCTGAACGTAATCCCTCAAAGACTTGTTCAGACTTTCGTAAACTTCAACGCCAAGACCCTCCAGACTTGATTTAAGTCCAGCAACGTCGCCTTTCAGATTGTCATTCATTGTATCCGCCATTTGCTGCATAGCACCGTCACAATTTGCGATTTCCGCACTCAGTTCATTGAACCTGTCCGAACTATTGTTCAGTGCGGCGGAAGCTGATGCGAGAACCTGAACATCAAAAATATCGCCCATCGCCTGCATTCGGTCGGCTTCACTGAGGCTTTCCATTGCCAACATCGTATCCATAAGGACTTCCTGAACCGGACGAAGTTCACCCGTAACCGCATCACTTGCCGAAATTCCGAGCTGTTCCATTGCCTGTGCTGCCTTGGAGGTCGGCGTGTACATATTCTTCAAAAGGTTTCGTAAAGCAGTACCGCCCTCCGAACCCTTGATACCGTTATCAGCGAAAATTCCGAGCATTGTAGCCATTTCGTTGAGTTCAAGTCCGGACATTTTCGCTTGACCACCACAGACAAGCAACGCATCGCCGAGTTGTTCAACAGAAGTATTTGACTTGCTTGCTGTTTTTGCCAGAACATCGCCGAAATGTTGTAGATTTTCGGTGGTTGCTTCGATACCGAGAGCAGACATCGCATCAGTCACAAGGTCGGAAGTTCGTGCTAAATCCATATCACCGGCTTGTGCGAGGTTCAAGACTTGTGGCAGAGCGTCGCAGGCTTTTGAGGCATCGTAACCGGCTAATGCTAAATAATTTAACGCATCTGCCGCCTCACTTGCTGAAAATTTCGTCGTCGAACCCATTTCCTTAGCTTTTTCCGACAATTTTTCATAGATATTTTCGCCGTTTTCCGTCGCATCTTTGGTAACGCCCATTGTTGCGATAACCTGCGACATACTGCTTTCAAAATTTTCACCCACAGAAATTGCTGATTTTCCGAGAGAAAGCAGTTGTTTTCCGGCATTTTCAGCGACATTCATGAAAGCATTTCCAAGCCCTGAAACTGTAGAAATACACCCTGAAACGCTATTATTGAGTACGTCCATACCTTTTGTAACAAGACTTTTAATATCGGACATACCGTCGTCAATACCATCCGTATCAATCGCCGTTTTGATTTCAAGTTTATCGTCTGCCAAAGTCCCACCTCCTTACATTGAAAAAATTTCCCCTATTTTCTGAGCAGAAACAGGTTCGTGCGGAAATGCTACCGCTTTTTTGATTCTTAAAATCTGTTTCCGACGTTCCTTGTCTTTGATGTCCGACAGTCTGATTTGTCGGTAGGAGATACGCTTTTTAATGGGCGTATCTTCCGGCAAAGCCTCGAATAACGCCGAAAATTCCCACCAGTGCATAAATTCGACACGGATTAAGTCAATATTATAAACTTGCCGAAACGCTCCTAAAACATACGCTGAATCGTAAAGCCACGACAGTGTCGGAACGCCGGAATTACTGCTGTTTTTGTCCTGATTTTCGGGATTTGTCTTGATTCCGGAACATGATGCAAAATCAGTCAGTGCCTTGTAAGCCTCTGTCAGATTATCCGGAATTTCTTCCGTAAACCATGAAAGAGCGGTCAACATTTTCTGTTTCGGTTCGATTTCCGTATCAGACATCATGTCAAAAAAAGCAATCCAGTCACGGAAATCTGTAAAAATTTTATATAATTTCCCCGATACTTCAACGGCATCGGGGAATTTCTCGAACAAAATATTTATCATCGTCTTTTTGGTGCGTAACGCTGGGAAATTCCGGCTATTCTGCTTTGCGATTCTTCACGCTGTCTGCTAATAACGTCAAGCAACGATTCAAACACTTCGTCGTATTTGCGACTGTTATCGTTTATTCCGGCGAAAATCTTTTCGGACGCACTTTCACCAAGAAAAGCGTCGTAAAATTCACGGAAAGCCTTACAGTATGTACGGATTTTTTCAGAGATATTCGACATTTGTCTATTATCCGCATTTTCAAGGATTTTCAGGGCTGAAACATATCTGTCGACTGTTTCGGCATCTTCCATATCGACTTCAAATTCACAGCCGTTTATTGACTATATATAGCTGTTTTCCATGATTTATCACTCCTTTGCGGTTGTTTTCTTTGATTTCATTGACATAGTCGAAATTTCTGAAGCAGTCTGAACGACAGGTTCAACAGCAGTCAAGTCAATCGTGTAATAAGCACTCTTTTCACCGGCTTCTACCGTGACGGCGTATGTCGAATCTGAACTGATTCTGTTTCCGGCGTTTTCGAGATGTCCTACTCCGGAAGCGGTCTTTATAGGGTAGAAAAGCCCCATCGCACCTTCTTCGCTTGTGCTTTTGGATATTCTGTAAAGCGATATTACAGCCCCTGCAAAGTCCGTAACAACGGAAATTGTCACATCTGTATCTTTTGTGACTTCTCCCATAACGTGCGTTGAACCATTATCTGTAATCAGATTTCTCACACCGTCGCCCGTTACACTGATATTTGCACTTACTGAACGTTCAATATTCTGAGTAATTTTAATAGTCTGCCAGTCGTCCGTCGAAGTAGCTATGCAGTCGATTAAAAAGCCTTTGGTTTTGAAATTTCCGGAGTAAGTCAGACAATCAGTTGTATCGCCGTTTGTGTCCGGAATTACGGCATAATCACGCATTTTTGCTGGAGCTGTAGTTGTATTGCCGTTTGATAAATCAACAGTTACAATTGTGCGTTTCATGAGGTCGCCGATGTACTCATTTTCCGTGATTTTCACTATATCCGCAAGTACTTCATTGTTTGTGTAGCGGTCAAAACTGTACGAAATCGACGGAGAATAACCGACAATATCGGTGCGTTCAAAATCTTCATCGACGTACTGACGGCTGTATTCTTTCGGGTTTTGTGAATATCCGAGGTCTGTAAAACCTTCCATACGCTGATAACCTCTGTTCGGGACTCCATAAAATGCCAGTTTTTTCGGTCTTGTGACCAGATTTCCATATCTTAAATTTTTACCCATTTGTGTACCTCCTGTCTTGGTAATAGACAAATTTTAGCTGAATCTGATAACGTGCAGTGCTGTCGTCAGTATCGAAAACGTAACCGTCTGACTGCACCTCAATATATTGTGGTATACGATATTTGCCAAGAATAGGAAGACTTCCGCTGTTTGACTGTGTTTCAATCCAGTCAGCGAAATCTTCGTAAAATCCTGAATTTGCGATATTCTGTAAAGTGTCCGCACCGTATTTTTCACGGCTTGCAAAGATAAAATTGAACTGTCTGAGTGAAGAACCGTCGGTATATCGCCTTAAAATCGAGTCTGTAATGTCACTGTCAATGGTATATTCGATTTCACTGTCACCAAGGCGGTCAACGTTAAGCAGAATGCCGTTTTTCAGCAACGGACAGCCTGAAATGAAGTCTCTGACACTCTCAATTATTGACATTAAATCACCGTCCGTTCAGAATTTTATTAGCATTTTTAACTATATCTTTTCCTTGTGATGTCCACATTCTGCGAACCCATAAACGACCTTTCTGACTGCTTGATTTTCCCGAAAAATACTGTTTTTTTGCATATGGAGCAATATATTTCACAGTTCCTGAACCTTTTTTTGTACCAAGTATTCCGGATTTTTTCAGCATTCCGGTCTGAAACGGCACAAGAGGGTCGGAACGCTTCAGAATTTCGCTGTCAACATAATATTGAGTTTCATAAATTTTTTCCGGATTTATGCCGTTAAGTCTGAGTTTAAAATCCCATTTCATTACTTTGCAATCACCTCGATATGACGTACTTTTCCCGAACCATAGCGGAAATCCTTAACTTCCATTACAGTCATACTTCCCTTTTCTTCGACGTCGCCGAGACAAATATAATCGTCCTTGCACGGAATGAAGTTTTTCAGCGATTTTTCGGGAATAATACAAAGAATTTCATTATTTTCTTCCACGCCTCCGTCCTCGTTAGACTGCCCCGAACAGTTTTCCCAGTAAATGCCGTAAAACAGATGTTTTTCCCATACCGGAAGTTTTTTGACACCCACAGTCTTGTGAAAAACCGTGATTACTTTAGTATTCGTGAACATCATTCCACTCCTCTGAAAAGAAGTCCGGTATTGCCTAAATAGCGTAAAACCGTACTTTTCAGGGATTTCCGGAAGTCCTTATCTGTCATGGAAATTTCCTGAATATAGTCATACGGGTTCGCCATCGACACAGAATATTCACCTATGCTTTCGGACGTTTTCGGCATATTTTCAGAATCCGGAACACCACCCGAAAACGCCATATTTCGGCGGAAAAATTGTTCTGCCAAAGCACAGACACACTTCTGAATTTTGATTTTATGCCGGTTCAGAAGTTCCGCATCAGCGAGGCGGTCAAAAGTTGCTGTGTCGATAAATTCAGAGGCACGTTCCGAAAAAGTCCGGAAAGTTGCCTCATCTGAAATCAATATACCCTTGAAAAAGTCCTGATAATAGGGAAAATCAGCATACATTATGTTTCAACTCTCTTCACGTAAACGGTCTGCGGTTTGGAAATTCCGATGCCATAGACTTTTCTTCCCTGAACTGCTGAAGAACCGATAAATTCGTTTGTAAGGTCTTTAATTCCGACCGGAACAGACCATTCCTGAACACGGTGACACCAGTTCGGATGACCACAGATAAACTCTGTTGAGGTCTTTTTTCCGGAAACAAGCGTTGTATTTTCAAACATTGTGTTGTTGCTCTCAAACACATTATATCCGGCAATTCTGCCGACAACTCCGTTCTGTACCAACTCCTGTGAGATGTCACCCTGTCGGATAAAATGGTCGTCACTCATCAGAACTTCCATAAATTCCGGCGACGCAATCAGCCAGCGTTTACCATCGTTCGGCACTCCGAGACGGCTCTGCATACGCTTTGCGGTAAGAACCTGCTTGTAAGCGGTTGTGTCGGTACAGGCTGTTTTTGCGGCAGCAACTGTAATTCCGGTTGTCTCTTCAAGTTTTCTGATTGACTTTGTGTCCATTGAAAGTCCGAGCGAATATCCGGCACTGTCGAGACGTTCCGCTGTAATTCCGTCGGGAACAGACACCGCATCAAAGCCATCAATCATTTCATTGACAGCCTCGTCAATGTCGATATTCAGGTCAAAATAAGCTGTTGACCCCTGCGAAATCGTCGCTCCGGTCTGCTTGTTATAGGCCTTTACCTCAACTTCCGTGTCCCTCACCGGAATTTTTACCTTACCGGCTTTCGGGTCACCTTCATAGCGATTGTTGAAGATAAGATTATCCTTCGTAACGAGCGTACTTCTGAGTTTTTCATCAACAAGTGACGAATAACGTTCCTGTGCGATATGTGGCATAAATTTCGTCCTCCTTATGATTTGAGATTAGGATTCATGCTGTAAAAAGCCTGTTCCACGCCGGAAAGTTTTCCGGTAGCTGAATTTCCTGTCGGTGCGATAAAACCGCCTGTATCGGCAGATTTGAAAGCATTCGGGTACTTTTCTTTAAAATTATTTACAATATTGTCGTTGTCAACGAGTTTGTCGCCGTCGAATTTCAGACCCTTTTCAAGTATCAGGTCTGTAACGTGTTTTTCGTAGATGTCGTCTTTCAGACCCAGTGACTTCACGTAATTACCGACTTTTGTTTTGTGTTCAAAGGCTTTGCGGTCATTTTCGGATTTTTCAAACTTCTGCTTGTAATTCTGAATTGTGTTATTAGCGGTATCAAGCTGTGATTTCAGGTCATTGTACTCCTGCACCGAGTAGGTTTTTTCCGCCTGCTCCGGTAGATTTTCTGGTGTGGTTTCTGCCTGAACGGTTTCAGGTGATTTGTTTTCTTCTGACATTTCAGATTCTCCTTTTCTTAAAAATGGGTATAAAAATAAGACCTATGGTCTTTTTCGGCGTTATTTATCGAGTAAGGTTCTTGCTATATCGTTCATCACACTGCAAATACTGGAATAGTCACAACTATCCATGCAGTCACTGATTTCAATTTCTGACATCTCTTTCAGCTTTTCAAGCATAATCTGCCTTACTTCATCTTCAAAATCGTTCATTTTTCCTCCTTTTAAATAGTCTTTAAACACTGTTTAAATGACGTTTAAACGCCCTTTAAAGAGCGTTTAAAAAATACTTAATGGTCATAATAATCAATAAAAATATCAGGAAATTCAAAACTTGTTGGCGGTTCTGTTCCATATTTCTCAATTGTTTCGTCTATTCCAGTTTCAATACAATGTAATAACAATTCACAAAATTCTTTGCAAGCCAATGGTTCTTCCATTACAACATCATCTGGAAATTCAGGAAAGTATTTAAATTTATTATGAAATTTTCTGCTTATTTCTATACATTCATTCGTCATTGCTTATACCCTCTAATAATTCTTCAAACTTTTTAAGTGCATTTGGAAAATATTTTTGCATTTCCTCATATCTCACTTTATCAAATTGTGCTTCAAACATATGAGCAAAAGTTTCAGCATAAACCCTGTTACTGTTTTTCCAATAATTTGGTTTGTTCGCCATATGTCCTGAACAACCTTTTATTTTACCATTTGAAAGTCCTTCCATAATATCAGAAACTGCACTCTGTGATTTAACAGATTGTTTCAAATCTTTGCCTATTGCTT
>CAMWUB010000072.1 GCA_947177345.1 uncultured Ruminococcus sp.
ATTTCAACGGTAGGAAGTCAAGGTCATGTTCTATAATTTCTTCCGTCTCGTGCATCATCTGACTTTCAGCTATCCAAAGTGCCGTTTTTGCAACCGTAACCGCAAAATCATTGATTTCTATTCCGTAAAACTGATGTATTCCGACTTTGATTAAGTCATTGTCAATGTTAAACTGCTTCTGACCGCCATAAATAGCCCTTAATGCTCTGTTTTCAAGTCGTCTAAGTGATATGTAAGTTTCGGTCAGGAAGTTGCCTGAACCACACGCAGTATCAAGGAACGTGAGTGATGACAGCTTGCTTCGGAAATCTTCAAGCCGTGCGAAACGTGTCTTATTCACCTTTATTTCAAGGATTTTCGCAAGTTCCGCCTTTAAGTCGTCAAGAAATAGAGGGTCAATGACCTTATGTATGTTCTCAATGCTTGTATAGTGCATACCACCGGAACGCCTTGTATCAGGGTTCAGGGTACTTTCAAACACAGCACCGAAGATAGTCGGCGATATTTCAGACCAATTAAAGACCTTACTTGCACCGTTCAGGAGCAGGCTTACTATTTCTTCTGTAAACCGTGGTATCTCTATATTTTCGTCCGCAAACAGTCCACCGTTGACGTATGGAAATGCTGATAAGTCGTCATCAAGATAGGGGTCACGGTATTCAGGCTTGGTATCAAGTACTTGAAATAGTTCAATCAGGGCTTTTCGCACGTCTTTTACAGAAAACTGTTTCAGATAGTTGCCAAACATCTTATGACTGCCAAAAATTCCGGAATCTTCCGCATACAAGCAGAATACAAGCCTAACACATAGCATATTAAGACTTTTGAGAGTTTCAGGGCTGTCAGGATTCTTGTATTGCTTCAATATCAGGTCATACAGCTTGCCGACTAACTCTCCGGCTTTCAGAGAGATTTCCATTTCACGTTTAATGCTATCATTGCCGGTATCAACGAGGAATTGAAGTCTGTAATATTCTTTCGGCAGGTCTTTCAAGAAAATCTGTTCAGGCTCACAGTTAGGCTTTTCCATATCGTAAACGAGAAACTCCGAGAAGTTACAGGTCACCACCCAGCGTGGACGTTTGGAGTACGGCAGTTCTGATGAATACCGTTTTGCCTGTTGGAACGGCGTTAAAAGTGTGCCGTCAGACTGCGGAATACCTTTTCTTAGGTCTTTGTTAATGCTTTTCTGCTCAATCATAACGTGTGTTGCTTCAATGTAGCCGTCAATAAAAGACGTATGGTCTAACTTGACCTGTTCTTCAAAGGAAATGTACTCCACTACATCTGATACCCCTAAGACATTCTGCAACAAGTCTAACCAAAACTTTTGTGATTCGCCTTTTTCATAGCCTTTGCCTTGCCAACGTTCAGCAAATGCCGTTGCTTGTTTTTTTAAATCGTTCATTTTAACCCCTTTCCGCATAAAAAATGCACTCAGAACGCTTTATATGGCGTTCTGTTATGCCATAGTCAAATTATACTAAGAACACCTTGCAAATGCGTTACAAGCCATTTTGATAGCGTTTTTGAAGATATTCTATATTTACTTGTAAGAAATCAGTCGGACGGACGTGCGAAGCATTGAAACATCAAGACCAATGTTTTCTAAACCGGAGCAGGAATACAACAGAACATACTCTGACCGTCATAATCACAGCTTAAATGCCGTTTAAATGCTTCCTAACCGCTTCATAGTCAAATTACATTGCATTTAGTAACAGCCCCTTAAAACGCTTGCTAAGACGTTTTATGAACGTTTACAAAAAATCCGGCAAGCCTGATGACCGTCAAGCAACGTTCCAAAACACCTAAAAAGCACAACGGAGAGGGACATTTCAAACTAACAATTTTTCTACGATGTCAAGCTTTTTCAGAAAAACATTACACAAATAATTTGCAAATAATTCTATTTTATTTGTGCAATAAGTAGAATCTAAAAAACTTTTAAAAAACTATTGACTTTTTTGCTTTTCTGTATCTAAAAATCAAGGGGGGGTCATACTATGAACCCCCTTAAACCGAATATCCCCCGAAATATAGCCTAAAGCGTTATCGCCCCTCTTATTGATGTCTTAATACATTATATGCGGAAAAAATCGCTTTTCGGAAGCTGAAAGGGCGAAAAGGGGATTTTGGAGCAGGCGACTGCCTTTGTCGGTCAATAAATTTATTTATTGATTTGACAAAATCGGGCAGGAGTTTCACACTTCAGTGTGGGAGCGTAAGTTTTAAAGCGACTGCTGAATGAACTGCATACGGTTATTATTTAATTAAAACCACGCATGGATATATAAACGCCGTGAGGTATTCACCACGGCGGTGAGGAGTTGAAAGCGTGGGAAGTGATTACGCTTGTGTGAAGCAGGTATAATACGCACGAGGGCAGAGCCGTGCGAATGGAGTACAGAGAACACACAAGAGTTATTAAAAGCACACAAGAAGTTAAGCTGTGCAGAAGATGTATTTATTGCCGTGAGGCTTCCGCCACGGCGTTGAAAACTGAAACTGCACACTGACAATCAAGCGTGTGCAAGCATTAAAAAGCGAGTAATTTTATCAAAGAAAAAGTTTTTGCGAGGTAAGCGTTATTTCTTCTTTTCCCTGAATAAACTTCTTTTCCCTGAAGTTTTAATAATGCTGAAGAAGTATTTACTACCGCACGAGGCGAGCCGTGCGGAATGGAGTACAGGTTCAGCATTGAGTTGAGAGAGGGAGAAAGCTTGTGCAGGAAAGGAATCGGGTGAGTGCCTGTGAAATCCTTTGTTGAAATGGAAAGAAACCAAAGGGTGTTGTCGCTACAACACCCGAAGGTTTCTAAGCTGAAGCTTTAATGCATCGTGTTATTCTTTTTACTTTGCACGTTAGTGCAGGTGAAACTTATACTTCAACACGTACTTCTAACCCTTGTGTGTAACTTGTTTTTATTGCACGTAGGGTAATACGTGCATTGATTTCTCTTACACACGAAGTATTAACTCTTATACGCTGATGAATACTTAATCGCCGTGGCGAAAGCCTCACGGCAGTATAAACATCATGCGTATATTTATTAAATAATAACGCTATGTGTTAGTTATAATACTGCTGAATAAATAATAACAATAACTGCTAATAAAAATATTATAACGCTTGTATAATAATAAATATAACACTTTTGCTCTGCTGAAAAGGCAGTACTCTCTCACACGCTCTGTAATGGGTCTGTAAGGCTTTCTGATTTCGGGTAGTATAATTTCACTACACTGCTCCCTGAAGTGCCTTAGAACGCATTGTAGAAGCTGTAAGAGGCATATGCTGATGAAATACATTCTGTTTGCAGACTTTTTTGCCTCTGCTGTCCTTGTAAGTAATAGGCTCAAAATTGAGCGTATTAAATTCTTCAGAACATTCAGCTTTCGCTGTCCTGAAAAAATAAAAAAAATACTCAAATCGTCTGTAAGGAGTCTGACAGGCTCTCTACGGCGTTCTGAAGTTGAGGGATATAATTTCATTGCCGAACATTCAGAGTGGCATTACAGGGCTTGCTGATAGCCTTAAAACGCATACGCCGTTTCAGGAGTGAGATTATCAACAGAAAACGAAGCAGAAAAATTTTTTCAGACTTTCAAATCTGCTGATTTTTTCAATATCGTCATATACACGCCTGACACGCTTTCTACGGTGTTTGAATTTCAGGAGTATAATTTCATTGCCTTACGTTCAGACACGCCTTAGAGAGCGTTCTCGTAGCTTTCAGAGGCATATACGTTATCGGAAATGAAAAATAAAGTTTTCACATCAAAAAAAGACACCATGATTTTTATTCGCAACAGAATTAGCGTGTATACTTGTGAGGGCGGATAAGGCACTCAAAATATCTGCAAGCCTTTTCGGTGTCAATAGCTGAAGTATCAATGCAGAGGAAAGGACGAATGACTGACTATGTATGCAAATCCTGAAATATACAGTAAGTATAATCTTGATGTAGCTGACAGATGAATGGTTTCTACGATAGAGGAAGTAGCAGACAGTGTTTTGAACAAGGAAACCGTTGTTGATTACTGTCGAAAAGACTACGGCAAAGAAATCAAAAGCAAAGCTGATATAATTTAACATGCAAAATACAAAAAAAATTTTTGAAAACACTTGACAAATGAAAAAATATGTGCTATAGTAATAATAATTAATGTGCATGTTAAGATATCTGGGCGGTCGGGATGCCTTTAAATACCCGAAAAAAATTAGCATAGTCTATGCGAAGTGTGGCGGATTATATCGGTGAGTGTTGATAGCGAGTAGTCCGTTGTTGTAATGAGACAACGTAAAAAGGTTCATTTCTCGACACGAGTCTCCGGTGTTACTGGTGAGGTTACGAGAGGGTTAGACAATAAGAAAAAACTTCTAAGTTACTGCTGATTCGTACTGAAATAAAGCAGGGTTAATGCAATGCCATAAAGCATATTATAAAATAAAAACAATTAGCCGTTGAGGATATTCCTTTACGGCTATTTGTAGTGTGTTTTTTGTGTAAATAGTTAAATATTTTTACAAATGTATTGACAAATAGATTTTATGTGGTATAATAAATTAAGGGTGCAATGCACCTACTGTCTGACTTTGGTTTGCCGACCTTAGAAAGACACTGAAACAAAGTTACTCGTGATAACTTCATTCAAGCTGTAAGAATACATACACCCAAGCTATGTACATATTGTAACATAGTCTTTGGGTTATGTCAATAGTTTTTCATATGAAAAAATTTTTGGAAATAGAAAATTGTTTTTATCAGTTTTTTACATACAGTAAGATAAAAGTTGCGGTTACTTTCTTTCAGTTCCGTAACTTTTTTTGTTGCTCGGAACTAAAAAAATTTTGAAAAGGACTGATGAAACTTTGAATGAAAACACAGAAAGATTAAAGCCATTCCTGATTGACTACATACAGGAAGTGACGAAAAAATCAAAAGGAAAAAATCAGTACATATGCCCTTTCTGTAACAGTGGAACAGGGCGTAACGGCACAGGAGCATTTACTTATTACCCTGATAATCACACCTACAAATGCTTTGCTTGTGGTGAATACGGTGATATATTCACACTCTACGCAGAAATGAATAACCTGTCACTTGACAATGACTTTCCACAGATTATTAATGACCTTGAAAAAAAATTCAATGTGGTATCAACACATTCGGAAATCAAGTCTAAATCTGAACCATGGGTACAGCTTCGTACTCATGTATACCAAAATATAAACCATGATAATATAGCTGTAAAGACCATTTATAAAAAGCCTGACGGCAACAAAACGGCTATATGGCACAGATACGAGGGTACTACCCTTGTGAAAGGTCTGAACGGCTTGAAAATGCCATTATACCACGTCTATAATCTTGCTGATAACACAAAGCCAGTGTTCATTGTCGAGGGCGAAAAAGACGTTGAAACAATGGAGAAACTTGGCTATATGGCAACAACAAGCCCCAACGGAGCAGGTTCACACTGGAGAAAAGATTACATTGAATGTTTCAGAGGATTTGATGTAATTATTCTTGCCGATAATGATGAAGTCGGCTTGAAATATGCTACCAATATCGCAGAGAACCTTATTCAGATTGCACGTTCAGTCAAATTAGTACCCTCACAAGCCCTGTACGTGCCTTTAAAACCTAAAGGGGATATATCCGATATTGTGGAGTGCATAGGCTCTGTAAAGGCTACACAGCTTATTGAGAGCGTTTTGAATGGCAATGAATATATTTTCACCTCTAAGCCGTCATCAGAGAAACAACAGCCTAAGACAAACAAAAACAAGCCTGATTTTGACGACTTCAGCCTGTTTGAAGACTTTATGCTTCGTCATGGATATTCAATCCGGTACAATCAGATAACCCACTGTTATGAATTTATCGGATTCGGAAAACAGGAAAGTCATGAACATCTTGCCGAAAACGTTCCTACTATTCTTTATGACCAACTAAGGAAAGAATATTCAAAAGTCAATATGATGTCTATTATGAATTATATAACATTGTACGCCACCCGAAACCGTTATAACCCAGTGCTTGATATGATTAAAGCGGAAAAGTGGGATGGCAAAGACCGTGTAACTGAAATATACAACATATTCAAAATATCAGCAGACGACACTCTAAGCCGTACTCTCATATACAAATGGCTGATGCAGTGTGTGTGTGGTTTATTCAACGATATTGAGAACCCATTTTCCCTTGATATTGTGCTTGTATTTCAAGGCAATCAAGGCATAGGAAAGACACGATTTCTCGAAAAATTAGCCCTGCACCCTAAATTCTTTGCTGAGGGTTGTTGTATTGACCCACGAAACAAGGACAGCATAATGCTTGCTACTAACAAATGGATATGCGAATTAGGCGAAATCGGCAGTACCATGAAGAAAGACATTGACAGTGTAAAAGCGTTCCTGAGCCGTTCTACAGACGAATACAGAACGCCTTATGGTAAAGCAATGCTCCAGTACCCTCGTATCACTTCATTTGTCGGAACGGTTAATGATGAACAGTTCCTTGTTGACCAGACAGGCAACAGGCGTTTTGCTACGATTCCTCTTACTCTTAACCTTGAAATAGACTATGAAACACAGATTAAGCCGTTCAATTCTTTACAGCTTTGGTCTCAGATATACCAAATTGTCAAGGATTTAGACAAAGCAAGCTGTTTCAGACTTACAACTGAAGAAAAGAAGTTACTTGATGAACGTAATCAACACTTTATGAAGCCACTTAGAGCAGAAGACGAAGTGTTAGATATTCTCGAATCCGAACAGCGTGCGGAGACAGGCTACACTTGTACTATTGAACCAATGACAGTTACACAATTTATGCAAAGACACAGCAGTTTGTCTCGTTACAATGCTACTGAAGTCGGAAAAATATTAAAAAAATATGGTTATGAT
>CAMWUB010000073.1 GCA_947177345.1 uncultured Ruminococcus sp.
TGTATTTATATATTACATCATAAGATTTTTGTATTTCAACATCAACGTTCATATCAGGAAAACCTGTTCTCAACTTATAGACAACAGTATATTTTCCGTCAACAATGTTTTCAATTTCATATGTTACAACAGAATAATCAGTATGAGACATATATTCTTCAAGAAAATTTTCAGTAATTTCAAGAAAAATTTCAGCTTTTCCGCATGAAGTAAGCGTAAACAGACAGATTATTGATATAATTAGTTTTTTAATAAAAATCAGTCCTTTCCGGAATATCTGTAGATGTCAAGAATATACTGATTGTCATATCCGCATTTGTCGAATATATCAATAATTTCCTGTTCCGATATATTTTCCTGTAAAAATTCAGCAACATCTTCCGGATTATCATTGAAATTAAAACGACATTTTTCATTACTGCACGAAAGCCAACAAAATGGTTTATCTTCTTCACGAGGATAATTCTGTATATAATAGACTTTTTCGCCGTCATAGTCGAAAAGACAGGCGATTTTTTCGGGTAGTCTGTACTGTCCTTTTGCATCTGTCCGGAATGTAAATATAACATTGTCATCTTTTTTTACCTTGACGTCAAGCCGATTATCAGGAATAGCTGATGTTTCTGTATATATAACAGTGTACTTACCGTCAACAGAATTTTCGATATTATATTTCTTTTTTTCAATAGAATCATGATTTGTAATGTTATTTCCGCATGAAGTAAGCGTAAACAGATATATTATTAATATAATTAAATTTTTCATTTTTTAACGTAAGCCTTTCCGTCAATGATTTCTATTTTATCCTGACAGAAAAGCGAAACAGCTTCCGGAAGTAATTTCCACTCGACGTTTTCCATAATACGACGTTGTAAGATTTCCGGCGTATCGTCGTTTTCAACGTTTACAGTGCCTTGTAATATTATCGCACCGGCATCTGCTTTTTCGTTGACAAAATGTATTGTCGCCCCCGATACCTTTACACCGTATTCAAGGGCTTTTTCATGTACTTTCAGTCCGTAATATCCCTCACCACAAAACGACGGTATCAGAGCAGGGTGTACATTGATTATCTTATAGGCGTACTCTTTTGTAACGCATTCGTCAAGAATGGTCATGAATCCGGCAAGTACTACCAAATCCGCTTTGAGTTCGTTGAGTGTCTTAAGAATCTCCTGACTATATGTAACGCTGTCGGAATAGTCTTTACGTGGTATAACTCTTGTCGGAATATCATTATTCCTTGCCCTTTCGAGTGCATAAACTTCCGGTTTTGAGGAAATGACACAAGTAATTTTTCCGTTCTTTATGATACCGGTTTTCTGTGCGTCAATGAGTGCCTGTAAATTCGTACCACCACCCGAAACGAGTACTACAATATTTTTCATTACCTCACCTCCGTTACCATTTTGATATAAGTTTACCTTTGCCATCATCGAACTTGTTTATTATAAGTGATACCAAATCCATGACAGTTCCTACCCCGAAACATCCGGCGGTACAGAGCCATACTATACCAGTTCCGACTTTTCCGGCGTACATACGGTGTATACCACCCAGTCCGACAAATCCTAAACAGCATAATGCTATTGCTGTAGACTTGCTTTTCTTTGAAATACTTATAGAAGTATCAGGATTTATAGTTATATTCTGTACTATATTTTGTGTTACGTTCCGTGTCACGTCCTGAAGCATTTCGTTGACAGTCTCACCGGCAGACTGTACTATAACGGAATCGCAGAACTCACATCTTGCATAGCGTGTTTCACCGCCACAATATGGACATTTCATATATAAATCACTCCTTTATATGATTACTGACAACAGACCATATTATATTTTATTTATATGTTTTATTACAGATTTATTTTCCATTATGCCGGAAGTCGTATACTACCGGCATAACGGTTTTTAAATCAGCAGATAATAACACCGTCTTCAGCCTCGACGAGTTCGCCGAGTACGTATGCATCTTCACCGGCGGATTTGAGAGTTTCAATTGCCTTGTCAACGTCGTTCTTATCGACTGATACAATCATTCCTACACCCATATTGAACGTATTGAACATATCTCTTTCCGGAATATCGCCGGAACGTTTTATCAGGTCAAATATCGGGAGTACCTGAACAGAATTTCTTTCGATTTTTGCGGAAATTCCAGCCGGAAGAACTCTTGGAATATTTTCATAGAATCCACCACCGGTTATATGGGATATTGCCTTTACATTTACAGCGTTTATGAGTTCTGAAATGGCTTTCACATAGATTCGTGTAGGTGTGAGCAGGCATTCACCGAGTGTAGTTCCTAAATCGTCGAAGTGTACAGCGAGATTTTTTTCATTTACTTCAAATACTTTCCTTACAAGTGAAAAACCGTTTGAATGTACACCGCTTGACTTTATAGCTATGAGAATGTCACCGGCTTTCTGAGTTTCCGGCTTTAAAATCTTGTCTTTATCAACAACACCTACTGAAAAACCGGCGAGGTCATATTCGTCAAGTGGCATAAGTCCGGGGTGTTCAGCGGTTTCGCCACCGATTAAAGCACATTCAGCTTGTACACAACCCTCTGCAACTCCGGAAACTATTTCAGCTATTTTTTCCGGATAGTTTTTGCCACAGGCGATATAATCAAGGAAAAACTGTGGCTTTGCTCCACAACAGATAATATCATTAACACACATGGCTACACAGTCTATTCCGACTGTATCGTGTTTGTCCATAATAAAGGCGAGTTTTATTTTAGTTCCCACGCCGTCAGTACCGGAAACAAGTACAGGTTTTGAAATGCCTGTCATATCTAATTCAAAGAGACCACCGAAGCCACCGATACCCGATATTGCTCCGGCAGTCATGGTACGGGCGATATGTTTTTTCATGAGTTCCACGGCTTTATATCCGGCGGTGACGTCAACACCGGCTTTTTCGTAACTTTTTGAAAAACTGTTATTCATTGGAAAAATTTCCTCCTTATTTTTTCAAAACCTGTTTCCGTGTGATATGAAAACAGGTTCTGAAATTTTTTATATTATTCGTTTCCGCTCCAGCAGTAAGTACAGAGCTTACATTCCGGCAGACCTACAGCTTTTATTTTGCCTTCGAGTGACTGAAATTCAAGTGAAGTCAGTTTCAGACGGCGACATATTTCGTCACGGAGACGTTTTCCACGTTCCGTATTTGTATCGCTGTATTCTGCGATATATTTTACACCCTCGACACCTTCAAATTCGTCGATAATCTGCCTTGCGATTAATTCAAGTTCTGAGTGACTACGTGAGAAGTTCAGATATTTGCAACCATACATGATAGGCGGACACGCTGAACGCATATGAACTTCTTTCGCTCCGTTCTCGTACAGAAATTCTACAGTTTCACGCATCTGTGTACCACGTACTATACTGTCATCTACAAAGAGAAGTTTTTTACCCTCTATAAGTTCGTGTACCGGAATGAGTTTCATTTTTGCAACCTGATTACGCATACTCTGATTGGTCGGCATGAAACTACGTGGCCATGTAGGTGTATATTTTATGAAAGGTCTTGCAAACGGAATACCGCTTCTGTTGGCGTATCCGATAGCGTGCGGAGTTCCTGAATCGGGTATACCACAGACATAATCAACATCAGGGAGCTTACCGGCTTTTATATCGTTTTCCGCCATTATTTCACCGTTTCGAGTACGCATTACTTCAACATTTACGCCCTCATATACGGCAGTAGGATAGCCATAATAAGTCCACATGAAAGTACATATTTTCATTTTAGAGGGGTCACCCTCGCTGAGTACTTCGCAATCGTCGGCGGTTATCTTCACGATTTCACCGGCTGTGAGTTCCTTATAAGTTTTATATCCGAGTTTCTGAAATGCAAATGATTCAGTCGAAAGACAGAAACCGTCACTTCTTTTGCCTATTATTATAGGTAATCTGCCATACTGGTCTCTTGCCGCAATAATGCAGTCTTTCGTGAGGATTGTAAGCGACATTGTACCCTCAATCTTCTGTTGTGCGTAGCGTATACCCTCAATAAAGGAATCTTTCTGTGCGATTAATGCACCGATTAAATCTCCGGAGTTGATACTTCCGCTACTCATAGTTTCAAAGTTCGCACAACCATTTTCAAGGAGTTCCTCAACAAGAGCCTCAGCATTTCTTATTATGCCTACTGAACATACTGCATATAATCCGAGTTTTGAACGTACAAGAATCGGTTGCGGGTCGGTATCGCTTATACTTCCTATACAAAGTTTGCCACGCATTTTTACGACATCATCTTCAAATTTAGTCCGGAACGGTGAGTTTTCTATACTATGGATATTACGCTGAAAACCCAGTTCTTCGGAATAAGATGTCATACCACCTCGACGTGTACCTAAATGTGAATGGTAATCTGTACCGAAAAATACATCTGTCACGCAATCATTTTTTGATACTGCACCAAAAAATCCACCCATAGAATTATTCTCCCATTAATCTCTTCATGATTTCCTGATATGCTTCTTCAACACCACCCATGTCACGACGGAAACGGTCTTTATCGAGTTTTTCGTGTGTAGTGCTGTCCCAGAAACGACAGGTATCAGGTGAGATTTCGTCAGCAAGTATAATAGTTCCGTCGGAAGTCTTGCCGAACTCAATCTTGAAGTCGATGAGGTCAATATTAAGACCTTTGAAGAATTTCAGCATAAATTCGTTGACTTTGAATGCATATTTTGCGATTGTATCGATTTCTTCCTTTGTAGCGAGACCGAGGGCAAGTGCATAGTAGTCGTTTATGAATGGGTCGCCGAGGTCGTCGTTCTTGTAGCTGAACTCAAGGATAGGTGTGAGAAGCTGTCTGCCCTCTTCAACGCCCATTCTCTTTGAGAACGAACCAGCGGAAACGTTTCTTACGATAACCTCAAGAGGTACGATTGAAACTTTCTTGACGATTGTTTCACGTTCGCTGATTTCCTCAACGAGATGTGTCGGAACACCTTCCTTTTCGAGCATCTTGAACATGAAGTTAGTCATTCTGTTGTTGACTACTCCCTTGCCTGAAATTGTACCTTTCTTTTCACCGTTGAAAGCGGTTGCATCGTCCTTGTAATCAACGATTACGAGGTCGGGGTCATTGGTGGCATAGACTTTTTTAGCCTTGCCCTCATAGAGCTGTTCTTGTTTAACGATATTTTCCATTGTTTTTTCCTCCTGTGAAATATATATACAAGTTCACGTCATTGTGAACCGTAAAGCGTTTTTAATGTAAGTCAATTACGACATTTCCCTTGTCGTCGAGCAGGGGTGTAAGTCCCGCATTTGCAGTACTGTAAGTATTCAGATAATTAACCCCTGTAACAGTATCTACAATAATCTGTATTGCTCCGAAACCTAAAGCCTGTTCGTCCTTTACAATAAAGCGTTTCGGATTTTTTTCTGATTTTTCAAACATTGTTTTAATTCTCCTGTGATTATTTTTCCTGTAACTTGCTTACGTCGTCGACAATTATTTTGTCATTGGCATCACGCATTATTGTAAGTCCCTGTGACGAACCCCCGACAGTATTCAGATAGTTCACGCCGGTTACGGTATCAACAATAACTTGTATCGCACCCATGCCAAGCCCCTGACTTTCCTTTACAACAAAGCGTTTTTCTTTCTTCTCAAACATTTTTCAGTTCCTCCTGTAGTTCTGCATCTTTCTGACGTACTCCGTCAGCCATCTTGATTTTTTCGTCTGCTAACTTCTGTGCGAGTTCTTCGTCAGAAATCGCTAACATCTGTACTGCAAGTATACCGGCGTTCTTAGCACCGTTTATGCCTACCGTCGCAACCGGTACACCAGGGGGCATCATTACGGACGATAAAAGAGCGTCCATGCCCTCCAAGACAGCGGACTTCATAGGGATAGCAATGACCGGTAATGTAGTATGTCCGGCGACAACTCCAGCGAGATGTGCAGACATTCCGGCGGCACAGATTATAACACCGAATCCGTTTTCTTTAGCTTTACCGGCAAATTCGCAAGCCTCTTCAGGTGTACGGTGTGCCGACATTATACGACATTCAAAGTCAACGCCGTATTTTTTCAGTTCTGTAAGGGCAGACTTCACAACAGGGAAATCACTGTTACTGCCCATGATAACTGCAACTTTTTTTGACATTTAAAATAACTCCTTTTCTGAAAAATTTTCTTAAAATTGATTTATGTCAGTATTTTCTGTATCGTCATATTGCGGATATTCAGGTTCTACAGGTATAAAGTTTCCGGATACTGCCATTAAGTCATTGTCGGAATATCCACTGAACTCTATAACCGCTGTATACTCACCCCGAAGCGTATTTTTACCGCTTGTTTCGTCGGAATATTCTATTTCAGTATCAGCCGTGACAGATACCGCATAATGTGGTGTATCGTCGTCAGAACGGACTGAATACATGAATATATCGGAAATATTCAGCAGTTTTTTTGATAAGATTCTGTGGTCTTCCGGAAAAAGCTGTGAAAATCCTGAACGTCCGCCATTTGTTATGTCGTCTAATATAACATCATTACCGGTATATGAATATTCAATATATTTTCCGGTAATTTCCGTCATCTTTTCAAGCATGGAAACACTTAATTTTGATAATAATATCCGGCTGTATACGCTAAGGACATAACTTCTTTCGAGAGTTTTTCCGACAATTTCGGCTGATTTCAGTCTGAAACCGTTTTCACTTATGGCATAACCATAAGTAGCGTTATCGGTCTTGAAAGATATTTCATCATTTTCTTCAGAAAGTGTATAGTTTTTCCATGATTTCCGGAAACATGGCATGAAATTCCGGTCATATACCACGCATGAATTATCAACGGATAATGCAATATAAAATATAAAACCGTCATTTTCATATTTATCTATGCTGTTATATAT
>CAMWUB010000074.1 GCA_947177345.1 uncultured Ruminococcus sp.
TCAAGACCTTTTTGAAAAATTTTTCAGAATTTTTTCAGTTCAGCCTGATCATTTCCGACAGCTTTATTATTATAGCATAACTGTCGGATTTTGTCAAGTAAAAAAATGCGTATTTTATCATAGTTTTTTTATCAGTTTTAAACAAACCGTCTGTAAAATATTAATAAAATATACGTTGATTTTTAAACAGATTAGTGATATAATGTATTATAAATATCTTTTGGAGGAGGAAAAAATGACTCATCAGGAAAGGAATACGCCGAATATCCGGAATATAAAACGCCTGAAAATTTCCATGATTCTCGGCTATACCCTTATAATAATTACCGCAATTATTTTTGTATCTGTTCTGGCAGTTAAAACAACTGATGCCACACTTAAGGATAAAGTAAGTTCAATGTCTACTTCGCTGAATGTGCAGATGAAAATAAATATTGATAATTACCTTTCACGCATGGAAACTATCGGTACGCTTGCCTTTGCCTCGCCGGAAGCCTATACTTATGACGCAACCAGTCCCGAAAATGACGAATATGAAGCCCTGAATACAGAAAAAACCATTTCCGATAAATTGTACAGCCTCTGTATAATGGAAAATTTTGTAGATTACGGTATTGTCTACCGTAATAACCATACGGTCGGGAAAATTTCAAACGGTACTTCGGCACTTTTCGGGGAAAATCTTTTCAATGACTTAAATGCTATGATTAACCGCAAGCGTTCTGACGACGGCTGGTGTGCAGGTTACGGCGACGACTTCCGACGTGTTTATTATGTGAAAAAGATTCATGAAAATGCATTGCTTGTTATTTCATTTTATGCTACCGAACTTGAAAGTGTTTTCGATAATCCGGATAACCTCCGTGATATGAATATAAGACTGACCGATAATAATTATAACATTATATATTCGTCAGTAAAAAATGAAGCTGGCGAAATACTTCCGTATGATATAATGAAACGTATTGACTATCATTCAGCTACGTTCATGGACAGTCAGTATCTTATTACTACAAATATATGCAATGAAAACTGGTATGTTATATGTTCGATTCCCACCTCTATCATAATAAAAGAAAAAAATGAAATGCGTTACTACATAATCATGACCGCATTAATAGCTACACTTCTTTCAACGCTTTTCAGTATATGGCTTTCAATAAGACTTACCGACAACGTACAGAAGGTTGTTTCAAACCTCAATACAAAGGCACATATTGACCAGTTAACCGGAATACTCAACAAGATTTCATTTGAGGAGTTTACACAGAACCGTCTTAACAATTCACTGCCGGTTGAAAACCATGCACTCATATTAATAGACCTCGATAATTTCAAGGGGGTAAATGATACATTAGGTCACGCATACGGCGACGAGGTTCTTTCAAAAGTCGGTTCTATACTCCGTGGGACGTTTTCTACTGAAGATTTTTTAGGTCGTATCGGTGGCGATGAGTTCTGCGTACTTATAAATTCATATTCCGATTTTTACCCGTCATATAAGGAATTTGTTTCGGCAAAATGTGAGGAACTCTGCATAGCATTCCGTAACAACTACACCGGCGACGACGGCAAGTATAAAATTTCCGCAAGTATCGGAGCTTCTATATTTCCGGAAGACGGCGTTTCTTTTGAAATGTTATATTCATGTGCGGATAAGGCTCTGTATAACTCCAAACGAAAGGGCAAAGATACCTATACATTTTTCGATTGGGAGGCGGAAAACAATGAATAAAAAAATTTTTTCACTGCTGACCTGCTCAGTAATATGTATTATTAATCTGTCTTCATGTGCGGAAGAACCTATTATTAAATCGCATAATCAGCAGACGGTAATAAAATTATCGTGGTGGGGTAACGATTCCAGAAACGAATATACTTTGAAAGCCGTTGAACGTTTCGAGAAACTTCACCCCGATATAAAAGTAAACTGTAGCTATTCGGAGTGGTCAGGCTATGAGGCACGGAGCAGGGTTCAGATGTATTCCGATACACAAGCCGATGTTATGCAGATTAATTACAACTGGCTTCCGGAATACTCCCCTGACGGCAACGGCTATTATGACATATCAACACTTGCCGATACTGTTGATTTAAATAATTTTACGGAAGATGTTCTGAAATACGGTATCATAAACGATAAACTTAATGCTATACCTATCGCCATGAACTCCTTGACTGTATACGTCAACAAGACTATATATGACAGTTATGGTCTTGACGTTCCGGAAACATGGGATGACTTTTTTAAATCCGCTGAAGTCATGCGTAAAGATAATATTTATCCCCTTTCAGGTGCGTTGAAGTCCGTATGGCTTTATATCATTACATATACGGAACAGATTACCGGAAAAACATTTCTTGACAAGTCCGGAAATCTTAACTTCAGTAAAAATGACCTTCAAATCATGCTTGAATTTTATGTTAAACTCATAAATGAAAAAGTCATACCGCAAGTTGAATACTTCGATAAACTCAATATTGATACCGGAACTTATGCCGGTATTCTCGCATGGTCAAATGATGCCGTCAACTATTGCGGAAAAGCTGTTGAAAACGGTTATGAAATGATAGTCGCTGAATATACCGCAGTTACTCCGGAAAAGTGTGGTACGGGCTGGTATGCAAAACCGGCTACCATGTACGCCATAAGCGATAACACCGAACACCCGACAGAATCCGCTATGTTGCTTGATTTCCTGCTCAACAGCGACGACATGGCACTTCTTCAGGGTATAGAAAAGGGCATACCACTAAGCGAATCCGCAAAAAACTGTCTCGAATCCGCCGGAATACTGACAGGTATTCAATATGAGGCTTCAATAAAAATGGAAAATAATAAATCAATGGAAACACTTCAGCCACTTCTTGAAAATGAATCTCTTATAGATATTTTCGCCGAATCGTGCAATATGTTATTATATGAACGTTCCAAAGCTGAAGAATCTGCTGAAAAATTATATTATAGTCTTGTAAACGGTCTGTAAAAATTTCACACGCAAGACGCAAAAAAAACAAGTCCCGTAATAATACAGGACTTGTTTTCTTTTATTTTTTGCGTTTCTTTTTAAGTTTCGGCATTGATTTCCTGCCCTGCTCCGCTTTAAGAGTTTCATGCGGTACAGGTATATACGCTTTTGTATCGGAAGATAAATTTTTGCTTTCAAGTCTGTAGTTTATGAATTGTGTTACAAGCGAATACAAAACCGCAAATATAGGTACTCCGAGAATCATTCCGGCAATACCAAATAATCCGCTTCCGAGCAGTATGGAAAATAATACCCAGAATGCTGATATTCCTATAGATTGTCCGAGAATCTTAGGACCTATTATATTACCGTCAATCTGCTGTAGTACGAATATCAGAATCAGAAATGGTATTACTTCTTCAGGTGTGGAAACAAGTAACAGAACCGCACTCGGAATAGCTCCGATAAAAGGACCAAAAAACGGAATTATATTTGTTATTCCTACTATCACGGAAATGAGTACAGTAAAATCAATTTTCATTATTGTCATGCATATGAAACACAGACAGCCTATTATTATTGAATCAACTATTTTTCCGGAAATAAATCCACTTATTGAAGAGTTCACCTGACTGCATATCCTGAGAACACCGGAAGAAGCCCGTTCCGGAAACAGTGCATATGTAACTTTTTTAAGTCTTGCCTGAAAATGTTCCTTATCCATAAGAAAATATACTGAAACTATCACACCTATCAGGAAATCTTTCAGAGCTATCAGGAAAGTAAGCGTACCATCGGTGATAGTTTTCATTATTTCGCCTATTTTAGGCATAATCTGATTTATAGCGTTTGTAAGTGTAGTTTCAAAGTTTTCAATCTGACTGTTTGCCAGTGAAAGAATTTCCGGATATTTTGCAAGAATCCCATTTATCCACTTTTCAAGATTATTGAAGTACGTACCGATATTTTCTATTATTCCCATAAGGCTGTCTGTGACCTGTGGTACTATTATGGAACACAATGTAATAAGCATTGCAAGAAAAATAATCATTGTAGCTGTCACTGAAAGAATACGTGTAAGTTTAAGACGTTTCTTGTCTTTTTCCGTATATCGCCTGATGCGTTTTTCAAGCCATAGCATTACCGGATTGAGCAGGTAAGCAATTATCAATCCCCATATGATAGGTGCGGTCACATTCAGTATGGTATGTATTATATCGCCTATACCTGTAAAATTGAAGATAAAAGTATATACCAGTATACACGCTGTGAAAGTAAGCACTGTATATACAGCAATAGTATTATACTTTTCATTCCAGTTTATTTTCAAAAAAATTCACCTTCCTCGTTAAAATTTATGACATACTTTGTTTTTCATACCGGAATCAATAATTATTATATCACTTTGCAAATGATAAATCAATAAGCAGAATAAAAAAATCCGATAAAATTATATTAAACTTTATCGGATTTTATTTTTAATATATTTATTTTTAATATATTGAATCATCAATATAGAAATTCTTCTGAGTATTATTATCTTCTATAGTAGTACTTAATGTAACTCCGAGACCGTTAGTCATAGGTGCAATATACTTACTTGTATTTTCCATACCTATACGCATCAGTTCGTCAGTATTCTGATTAAGACGCTTCATATCTTCAGAAAGTTCCACAATGAATCTTGAAGCAAGTTCAATAGCTGAACTTCTTTCCTGTATTATATCACTGACCATTATTTTATATGTATCAGGGTCATCTTTGAAAAACATTTCCTTTACCTCTCTGAGTTCCAGCAGTGACTGTTTTTTTGATTCGTCCTGTAATGCCCTGTACTCCTTGGTTTTTTCGATTACCATCTGATTAGCTTTTTCACGTAGTTCAAGAGACATAAGCCCGATACTGTTTACAATATCTCTTGTTGCGTTTGCCAAATCAATCTGATAACGCTTCATACATTCAACAAGACGGGCTCTTCTTTCGTCCTCTTTCTGAAGAATCATCTGGTCAATTTCAGCGTTCCACCTTCGGATATCAGCTTCAATTTTAGCTTTTGCTTCAAGGTCAGCATTAACACTTTTTCGTTCTTTTTCTTTAAGTTCCTGCTCCAGTTTTTTCTGAGCCATTTTGTTTTCTACAGCCTTACGTGCGGAATCCTGTTTCATTTTTTCCATAATCATTTTGTTTTCAGTTTCCTGCTTAGCGAAATCCATTGCGTGTCTGAACTTTGCTTCCTGAGCATTTTTTTCAGCGTTTATCTGCTGTGCCTGAGCATCCATATTACGACTATGTTCTCTTTTTCTAAGAGGTTCTTTAAGCCATTCACAGATTGTTTTAACAGGTTCGTAAACAATATCATCTATTTTATCGAACATATCTAAAAGTCCCATAGATAAATTACTTCCTTTCCGATTTTCTGTTCAAATATTCCTGAAGTTTTGCCTGATATTCCTTTTTGTGCTTCGTCTGAGCGTATGATAGTTCCTTGCAACGCTGTTCACTTTTATGAGCGATATTTATCATATCTTTCAGTGTGGCTTCCTTTACACGCAGAATTTCATAAAAAGCCGGTGTATAGGAATCATTATACATTGAGAAGTTTTCAACGAGTTTAAGAAAACATTTCGCAAAATACTTTTCAATGTATTTTCGGTCGTCTTCGAGTTCCATATTATTTTCAAAAATTTTCTGAAGATGATTCCAATGCTTGTCAATCCATAATACGTGATATAATTCAGCGTATATATCGTATTCAGCATTGTGGTCGAATCTCTGAAGCCCTTCCATCATAGTAATATCGTAATTATCAGTGAAATCAGAAACCATTTTTTCACGTTGTTCCTTCATGACCTGAAGTGTAACGGATAACTTATACATTTCATCTATCATGACTATAATTCCTTATACCTTTCCGAGACGTTCCTGTAATTTTGCTTCAAACTCCGATGTTTTGGCGACTATGAAATTATTCAGAAATTCTTCACTTGCCCTGAAACTTCTGTCCATATCGGATTTAAGCTGACTTATCCATGTATTTATAGCCTGCGGGTCAATTTTTTCAGCTTCAAGTGTACGACGTATTTTTATTACTTTATTTTCAAGAAAATCCACTCTTTCTTCACGGAGTTCCCTGAGCAGACGGTATACGTGTTCTATTTCAGCACCGTATTGTCTGCAAAGTTCACGGTGAATATTATAGTATGCAAGCAGATTGTCAGCTTCCGGAATTTTCTTTTTTACTGATAACGTATCAAAAATATCAAGTTCATTCGGCATTGTCGTCAAATCCTTTCATTTCATCAGTCTTATTATCGAAATTCATAATACTTGTTATAACCGCTATTGTAATGGTTACCGCAAGCAGTACCAGATTAAACGATTTGAAATATTTACTGAATACCCTTTTCAAATCGTAAGCTAATTCTTCCGAAAAATTTTCCGAATAAGATTTTTTATCATGGAAATTATTTTTGTCCATACGGTTATTTTTTTTGACCTCTCATACTCATATGAAGAATTTTCGTATGAATTGAAAGTCCGATTATTATTTGATACTGTATTTGATACTGTATGTGTCTGAGGGAAAATAAATTCAGGTTCTTCAATAACCGGTGGTTCTTCATTAACAGCCTGCTCATTTCTTAAACGATTCAGGTTATTACGTGTTGTAACCACATAATCAAACGGAGATTTTTTTAATGCCTTATAATCGTTGATACATGAACAATATGAAATATTTTCGCCATTGAGTGCCTTATAAAGAAATATTTCATATAGATTTTCATCAGAAGAAAATAAATTCATGTGATTGTCCCATATGTATTCAGATTCAGCTTCCTGATTGCTGAAATCTTTTTCAGGAAGATTCATTGATAATGAAATTTGTGTACGCTGTACAGAATCGCCCCATATATTTACAA
>CAMWUB010000075.1 GCA_947177345.1 uncultured Ruminococcus sp.
CAGATAGGCGTTACAGAACTTGTATTCGCATTGCATGAACGTAACTGTAAATTGTTTACAGTTTCTGAACGTGATGAATCACTTGAAAGTTACTTTATTAACCTGATTGGAGGCGGTAAACATGAATAAACTTATTTCCGCAAATTTTTCAAGACTTTTCAGAAGCGGTATCTTTAAACTTTATATGCTGTTTTCCGGTGGTCTCAGTCTGTTCATCATAATCATGCGTTATATAGATGTAAAAAATAATCTTAAATATTACAAGGAATTACCTGCTGAATACTCCTCTATGGACGACTTGATGTTTGTAGGTATGCTATATCTTTTGTTTGCCGTTCCCGTGCTTGTCGGAAACTTTGTCGGCACGGAATACTCTGACGGCACTATAAGAAATAAATTAATCATAGGACACAAAAGAAGTGATATATATTTTGCAAATCTGATAGTATGTTCAGCAGGTGTACTTATTGGTGTTATTCTGCATATTCTTATAAACTGTACGGTAGGTAAGGCTTTATGTGGTATAGAAGTACTTACTTTAAAGAAAATTACTGAAATTACTTTATTTATGTTAATAGCATTTATATCAATAACGGCTTTTATGATTATGCTGACAATGTTTGTCAACAGCAAAGCCGGAGCATCTGTAGCAGTTCTGATATTAATAATGATAATGTTTGTTGCAACAATCACAATTGAGTCAAGGCTTCATGCTCCTGAATACTATGATTCATTTTCTTATGTAGACGAAGAAACAGGTGAAATAGTTGAAATTCCTGAAGAAAAAAATCCTAATTATCTTACAGGAACAAAAAGAAAAGTTTATCAGGCTATTTATGATGTTATACCAGTATCACATATTTATGAATCAGCTATGGCAAGTACCAAAAATGCCGGAAAGTTCGCCGGTTATGACGGAATAATTCTTGTAGTAACAACCGCTCTGGGAATAATTCTTTTCCGGAAAAAAGATTTGAAGTGATGAGGTGAATTAAAGTGCTGTTGTTTCTGGTATGCATTCTGAGTGTTATAACAGTTTTACTTGCAATAAAACTTTATTTTATAAAGAAGTCTGCACAGGAGATACAGAAAAGGCTTTCCGACGTACTGAACACCAGCACTAATATATTGATTGATATATCCTCACGTGATAAGGATATGTGCAGACTTGCCGACAGTCTGAACATACAGTTGAAAGAATTACGGAAAAAGCGTCATATTTACGAACATGGCGACCGTGAACTAAAAGAGGCGATAACTAATATATCCCACGATTTGAGAACTCCGCTGACTTCAATAATAGGTTATCTCGATTTACTGGAAAATATCAGCGATAATGAAGAAATATCATATTATACCGCTATGATTCGCAACCGTACAGACGTTATGAAACAACTGACTGAAGAACTTTTCAGATATTCCCTTATAATATCCGTAAATGAAACAAGTTCCGAAAAGCTCTGTATAAATGATGTCCTTGCGGAAACCCTCGCCGGATTCTATGGGGTTATAACACAATCGGGAATAACTCCGGATATAGATATTTCTGAAATAAGAACTGAAAATAATCTGGATAAATCCGCATTATCAAGAATTTTTTCCAATATCATAACCAACGCCCTTAAATACAGTGACGGTGATTTTCACGTTCGGCTTTCCGATGACGGTTCAATAACTTTTTCAAACTCCGCAGTCAGTCTGACACCCATAGATGTGGAAAAACTTTTTGACCGTTTCTATACCGTCGGAAATGCTGGTAATTCCACAGGTCTCGGACTTTCAATAGCTAAGATTCTCACTAAAAGAATGGGCGGTGAAATCTTTGCGGAATCTGTTGACGGTAATCTTTTTATAAAACTTCATTTCTGAAATATATGTTTCCATGTCTTAAAGGATATGGAAACTTTTTTTATTATATAAAACAGTTCCAGAATATCAGGAATAAAAATGAACTGTTTTCGATTGACAGGAAGCCGGTATTATGATAGTATAATTATTGAAAGGAGTGTTATTATTTTGAATGAATATGAAGAGATACAACGCTGGCTTGACTATGAAGCAGATAATTATGTTTCAACAGAAGAACTTTTAAAACAATACGGTCTTGATATGAAAAATGCTTCTGAGCAGGCGGATATTTACAAAGAAAAATTTTTTACTTTTTTACGGAAGTATAAAATATCATGTGATAATATCAACGTAATTACAGCTCAGATTGACAGGCTTTCATGTAATAAGCAGAATGAGGAGGTTTTATTTTTATATACGGCTCTTGTTACTGAAAAAGGTCTGTTATTCGGGGATATAGATAACGAGGAACAGAAAGTATTATTATGGCTGGAACAGTCTGAAAAGGCGGAAAAGTTTTCAGAAGCCATAAGAATGGAAAAAATTTATGAATCACGTCTTGAAAAGCTGTCCGGATTTCAGGAAATTAAAGTTTCTGAAAAAACAGATATAGAAGAACAAACGCTCTTATATCGTATGATTTTACAGCATGGTTTTCTATACAAGGGAAGAAGTAATTTATTTCTTGAGAATATCGGAGAACTTGTCCGGAAAGTAAATTCAAATCCGGAACTTAAAGCCATAAAGCCTTATGTATATAGCACTGTTCTTAGCAGAAAACACAATCTTATGATGAAAAGAAAAAATTATAGTCCTAATTTTGCGAATATCTTTGAAAAGACAGTTTACAGAATAAATAAGGATAACGGCAAGAATTTTGCTATGTATCAGTCATATATTGAATTATATGAACAGCTCCGGCGGTACTATGAAGATGAATGTGATATAAAATTTTCAGATTACTGTTTTTCACATCTCAGTAATCTCAGTGAATGGTACTATGAAAACTGTGAACCTAATGAAGAAATTCCCATGACACCGGAGCGTATGGCAAAACAGTATACGGGAAGTATTCAGTTTGAAATTCCTGAAGATATAGATGACAAAACATCTTTACTTGAAATTGCATATATGAACATTCTGATAAATGAAACCGACTGGCTTGACATGATAAAAGCGGTTCAGGAGGGTGCGGATATTTCAGATTACTGCGAAAAACTTTATCAGCTTGCAGGCGGTAACAAAATATGCAGAAATAAAAAACTTGCTTTTCAATATGCAAGGTTACATCTTAATATTTTCATGGAAGAAATAAATCGCCGTATTCTTATGAATGTATATAAAAACTTTCTGCCTGAATAAAAATGACAGCTTTTTTTAAAGCTGTCATTATAATTAATAATTATTTTATTATTTTTTTAAATTCTTAAGAGTTTCACGGATAGTAACAAGTGCCTGATGAGGTTCAGTTATTCCTGAAACTGCCGTTTCAATCGGACAGAATCCGGTATTATCACGGTTTCGTATAGCCTCCGTAAGTGTTCCGTAAGTTACCGGAATATCATTATTTTCAAGTATTTCAATAGCAGGTCTGCTTATAACGTCCGTATATATCTCACGGACACCAATGAGTACATAAAGAAATGATGCTCCTTTTCCTATAACCTTATCTGCTACTGAAAATTCATGGAGATTCTTTCCGGTATCAAGCCATTCAAGCAACGGTGCTACACCACGTTTATTACTTGTCAGTGTTTCGGTATCGCTACAGCATACGCACGTGAAATCATTACTTTTAAGAATGTTTTCCGCACGTTTCAGATTATTCATTGTCAGCCTCTTTTAATCTGTATACGGCAAGCGGAATGATAGTAAGTTGAAGAATAATTCCGAAAAGTCCGGCAGTTATGCTTGTAAGAATGACAGCCGGATTTACCTGACTTCCGAAAGCATAGAATCCAACGGCAATAGCACCTGCTCTTACAAGTCTGCCTGCAATCTGTGTTATGAGAACTTTAGCAATAACCGGAAGTTTCACGTTTCTGAGAAGTCCGGAGCATATTCCGTATGCACAGAGTTCAATCATCATGAACGGAAGCATTACACTTGACGGCATACCGGTAAGTGCAAAGCTGATAAGCGGACTTAACAAACCGGCGATTCCTGCTGAATAAGAACCTGTAAGAAGTCCGAAAAGAATTATCGGCATATGCATAGGCAGAAAAATTTCGCCGAGTGAAGTTCCCATACCTGAAACTGCTCCGATTACGTGGACTATCTGCGGAAGTGCTACCGCTGAAATGAGTGCAATCAATGCCCCGATAGTCTGTGTTTTTACCGAAAGACGTGGTTTTTCAATTACATTTGAAGTTGTCATAAAAAAATACTCCTTTACATATTAATCATTTCAGAAAATTCATGTATAGCGGTTGAAATTTCAATCTGTTGCGGACAGACATTCTCACAGCTCTTACAGCTGATACAGTTAGCAGGACGTTTATTTTCCGGCATACTTCCGACTGCCATAGGTGCAAGGAATCCGCCACCTGTAATTTTATGTTCGTTATATAGTGCGATAAGCTCCGGAATCGGCAGGCTTTGCGGACAGTGACTGGTACAGTAATGACAGGCTGTACACGGCAGACCACCTTTTTTTACTTCCTCGTCGGAAAGTTCAATGATACGGTTAAATTCCGTGCTGTCAAGCGGTTTATCCTCGTTCCATATTGAAATGTTTTCTTTAAGCTGTTCCATATCTGACATACCGGAAAGAACTACGGTCACGCCCTTAATAGACTGTAAAAATCTGAAAGCCCATGATACAATACTTTCGTCCGGACGCATTTTTTTAAGTTCGTTTGCCATATCTTCAGGTGCGGAGGCGAGTTTTCCGCCACGTACCGGCTCCATAACCCATACCGGTATATTATACTTCTGAATCAGTTCAACTTTTTCTTTGGCGTTCTGAAAATGCCAGTCCATGTAATTGACCTGCAACTGACAAAATTCCATGTATTCGCCGTAAGCGTCAAGGAAACGCTGAATGACATTCAGGTCACCATGTGCGGAAAATCCAAGATGTTTTATTCTGCCATTTTTTTTCTGTTCTGTAAGATATTCAGATATATGGAACTTCGGATTAAGATAATCGTCTATATTGCCCTCATATACGTTATGAATCAGGTAAAAATCAAAATAAGAAGTCTGGCATTTCTTAAGTTGTTCCTCGAAAATTTCCTTTACCTTAGGCATATTTGAATTATCGTACCCAGGGAACTTTGAAGCAAGGTAATAACTTTCACGTGGATAACGTGTAAGTAATTTACCGGCTATAAGTTCAGAGTTTCCGCTATGATAACCCCATGCAGTATCATAATAATTTATACCGTTTTTCATAGCATAGTCAATCATTTCAGCAGATTTAGCTTCGTCAATGCGTGCGTCGTCGCCGTCGATTACGGGAAGTCTCATCATGCCGAGACCGAGACCGGAAAGTTTAATATCCTGAAAATCTCTGTAAATCATTTTATTTCCTCCTTTGAAAAATATCATCTTTATTATAGCATAATGTATAATGAAAGTCAACCGTTTTATAAAAAATTTATATGATTATTACGGAAAATTCCGGATTCAAGATATTTTTGCATTATGCACAAAAATATGATTAGGTTTTGTATATAATGCCTAATTTTGTTTTGTAGATGTAAAAATACTTGACATCTGTAAAATTATGACATATAATAAAATCAATGAAAGGAGGATATTGAAAAATGGATTTTTACAGCCAGCTAAGACAGCGTATGATTGATACTATGCAGATTTCTTTAAGACGTATACGTCAGGTTATCGGACTGGGTGTACAGGAATTCAGCGACGTGGTAGGAATTACTAGACAGTCATTAAATAACCTCGAAAGCCTTAAGGTAAAAATGAGTGCTATACAATTCGTTGCAGTCTGTGCCGTGATAGACCACTTTGTTGAATCGCAACCGGAACTGATGTCAGTTATAATAAGTATTCTTAACTCTAACGATACATTATATGATAACTGCGTATATTAAATAAACTCCTGTGAATCATTTCTGAAAAAATGGTTTATGTGTTTTCCGGATAACTCAAAGGTTGTTACAGTGAAGGCAAATATTATTGAGGATTTGACGGATAATTACAAGGTATTCCTTGATGATACCGCACTTTGTGAAATCTATGATAATAATCAGGGTGTATCGCTGATTGATAATATGTATAGTTCCGGAAAACATTTTATAATTCCTCTCAGGGCGGTGGATTCTTTACAGAATGGTCTGCTTGATATGTCATCTGCTTCGTATAAAATACGGAAAGGCATAATAAATTTACAGATGTTACAGAATCGTGGTGTATCTGAAATAAGAGGCGAAAAGGGTGATATTAATATAATAACTACTCTTGTATCGGTTTTCGTTAAGTTCAAATTTGTTTACCGTCTGGCACTTATCACTCAGAACAGAAAACTTGCTAAATCTATATTGAACCTCAATAACGCTGAAATCGGTGGTTTTCAGATACTTGTATTTTATCTGTCTACAGACGGCACTTTACATAAATGGGATATATCAGATGATAATTCCCTTTATTATGAAGTTTCCGGTGATTATACAGATTCAGATGAAAACGAATATGATAATAATAATGAGCAGGCAGAAGAAAACAGTAGGTTATCCATTCTTCAGGAATGGGAAATAATTTGATGAAAACAGGAGGATTATATGGCTATAAACAATTATTCTGAAATAGAAAAATCAAAAAATGAAATGGAACAGTATGTAAAGGAAGGTTATAAAATATTCATAGATACCTGTAGTCTTCTGGAAGATTCAGCTGACGCTTTCTGGCAGAATATCGCACCTTATCTTCAGATATACGATTCAAAAATAATAATTCCGTTCAGATGTATTGAAGAACTTATGAAACATCAGAATAATACTTCAGACCCTGCTCTTAGAAAAAAGGCTATACATAGTCTTACAATCTGTAT
>CAMWUB010000076.1 GCA_947177345.1 uncultured Ruminococcus sp.
GTAGTAGTTATTGTTGAAGTTGTAGCAGGTTCTGAGGTAGTTGTTTTAGAAGTGGTAGTCGTCATATCAACTGTTGTTAACATCGTTGTAGTAGAGGTTGTTGAGGTTGTTGACATTGCAGAAGTGGTTGAAGTAGTTGACGTTGTGGAAGTTGTAGAAGTGGTTGAAGTTGTTGTTGTGGTAGTTGTTGTAGCTGGTTCTGTATCTGTAGTAGTTGTAGTTTCTGTAGTAGTAGCCGGTTCAGTAGTCGTTGTTGTAGTAACTTTTACATCTAAATCTGCGTCAATGTCCTGTACCTCGTTATTATAAATGTATTTCAATGGCTTTTCTTCCGCCTCGGTGACTGTGTATGGAACATCATTACCGTCGGCATCTTTTACAACCAATTCGCCTACGCTAAGAAACTGACTGTCATTGAAAAGCGGTTGTGAATCTGCCATATAGATATTAATAAGACTCTTTTCGGCATTATATCTGTAATCCGCTAATTTTATATCGCATTCCGGATTAAATTCAAAAGAAACGTCTGCATCTTCCGGAGCATCAATTTTAAGATTTATCTGTAATGTATTTATTCCGTCATTTTCCGCATGGTCAGAAGAAAGCGTTACAACACCTGCCTCATCAACGTGAATTTTATCAGGTGATTCGGGTTCTATATCAATCGAATTTACTACATAGTGAACAGTGCTGAGTGATAAAACAGAAAATGCACCTATTAAAAATTTTTTTAACATAATTTACTCCTTTCGATTATTTTTCATTACCGTTCAGTGTAATAGTCGGAAGTTTTTCCGGAACAGTTTCAGGCAGTGAATCACTTACAAGTCTCTGACCCTCATTTGTAAGGGCGTTGTTTACTCTGTAGAGTTCAACACGTACCTGTTCAGGCATTTCCATATTTTTCATATCTTCAGGTTCAACCCAGTAAATCCATGTACCGTCAGATACATTTGTAATGTTGCCACCTGCCTCATCAACGTGAATTTTATCAGGTGATTCGGGTTCTATATCAATCGAATTTACTACATAGTGAACAGTGCTGAGTGATAAAACAGAAAATGCACCTATTAAAAATTTTTTTAACATAATTTACTCCTTTCGATTATTTTTCATTACCGTTCAGTGTAATAGTCGGAAGTTTTTCCGGAACAGTTTCAGGCAGTGAATCACTTACAAGTCTCTGACCCTCATTTGTAAGGGCGTTGTTTACTCTGTAGAGTTCAACACGTACCTGTTCAGGCATTTCCATATTTTTCATATCTTCAGGTTCAACCCAGTAAATCCATGTACCGTCAGATACATTTGTAATGTTGCCACCGTCCGGAACGTCCGCAAGAATAATCTGGTGAGATAAAACATTTTCATCTTCATCAAGACCACCTACTATATTACCGTTCACATCGTAAAGGATAACTACGTTATAAGCCGGATTTCCTTTATACGAACCTGTAAATATAAGCGAATCCTTCGGAATTACTTCATCTTCATTTTCACCGTATTTGTAATCTTCACCCAGAGTGCCTATAACCGGTGTTGATTCCTCTTCAGTTCTGCGGAAATCAACATTATCACCGGTCACGCCTAAAAAGTCAAATTCTGCAACAGAAATTTTCGTTGATTCAGGGTCATGAGGCATAATCATAAGAAAGACTCTTGATGTGGAATAAGTACTGATATATTTATAATCACTGTTAGAGAAGTAAATTGTACCGCTACCAGATAATATATTACTTGTTAAACAAGTCCATTCTGTTTTGCCCTCTTCCCATGCATATACTGCACAATCGAATACAGCATTTTCATCACTGGCTGTATATTTATATCCGGAAATTGTAAGTGTCTGATTGAAGTCAATATTTATATAGCCAGCATCGCCCTCAATCTGTGCTTCATAGACTGTATCAAAATCATTATCAAATGCTTTCATAACAGGGTCAACTTTAACCTGCTCACAAGGCATTTCTTCTGTAGTGTCCTGTAAGATTGCATCTGCCTTAAGACACTCTGTTGTTATAGTCCAGTTTGATTTATCAAGACTGCCGTCATGTTCAACTTTGACCATATCTGTAGTAAATACTTTAGAGCGGTTAAGATACTGGTCAATAAGTGTAACCTTATAGAATACAGTACGGTTATTGAGGGTTGTTATATTATCTGTAAATTCAGTACCTGTTGTGAATCCTACCGGAACTTCCTCAACCTTTCCGCCTGATGTTGTACATCTGATTATTTCATATCCGAGTATGTCACTTTCAGGAATATCAGCGGAAGTAAATGCAAGGTCTACTTTATTAGCTGATTTGCCTATTTTTATAGAAACGTCCTTTATTACGGAAACATCGCCTTCAGTACCTAACACACTGCCTTTTCCGCTGAGTGCGTAAACTCTTGAATCGTCGTTTGCATACTGGATAGCTCTTGTTTCTTTATCAAACTGCTGTGCATATGCAACCGTTTCAGCATCAGGAGTTTTCCCCCAGCGTTCAAAGAATTCAAGTATATTCTTTTCTGCGGCAGCACACGCAAGACGCATAAGATTCTGGTCTGTAGTGCCATCGAGAGTAAGCGGAATTTCTTTAGGAGCAGGTGCAATTTTCGGATTTCTTGCATAGGTATCAACTCTTGCATAGAAGAGATTTGCTAACTGTTCGTCGTAATCATCGTATGTCTTATAGTTCAGACCCTTATCATATGCAATATGCAACTGCCAGTACATACCAAGCTGTGTAGCGATATTTGAACAATCGCCCTTTGTACCTGAAGTTACTTTATCATAGATATTCTGATACTGGAAACGCATTCCGTCATTTTTATCCTGTGACTGTCCAAGCTGTGAGAAGTAGTTATTAGTGATTTCTGCTACAGCGTAATCACCCTGATTTATACAGTGTCCGATTTCGTGTGAAATACCCCAGCCGTAATAGTTACCGCTTATATACTGACCGTCTTCAGTGGATTTAATCGGAACACCCTGCATCATAGCCGGTACGGAATCCCATTCAATACCGATATGATTTCCTGAAGCATACATGAACGCACCGGAGAACATACGCTGATAACGGATATTCTGATGTCCTTTAGGAATCTGATTTATTTCATCTTTTGCATTTGCATTAAGACCTTTATGCTGATAGAAAAGATGCATCATCTGTTCAGTAGCTTCCATTGACTGAAGCATAGTCTTAGCACGTTCTTCAGCTGTACCTTTGCCCATTCCCTCAAGAATCTTCTGAGCAGGCAGTGAATACATCATAGTATCAAGAAGTATATCAGAGGCTTCAAGAATACAGTTTGCCTCGTCGTAATCGTAATCTAAATACTTGTTTTCTGAACCCTTATGAAGTTTATTATGAAGTGCCTCTACTGTAGGAACATATTTATCAAGTTTGTTTATATATTCAACGGCTCTTGCCATACGTTCCTTTTCGTCGGTTACTTTGTAGAGGTCAAGCATAGGAACTTCTGAACCACCTGTTACACGTACTGAATATCTTTCATCTGAATTAGCATTACCCTGATACTGAACATATACAGCACCGCCTGTTTCAAAACCAGCACTTTCGCCCTTTGTGAGCTTGAATGTATTCGCACCTACTTTAAGATTAGCACCATCTAAAACAAGATTACCGGATTCTGAATGATACTGAGTAATAATAAGTCTTAAATCAGTATTATCACCGGTTTTCTTCTTATTGCTTCCTACATAGACCGTTATTTCCTCGCCAGTACCGATTGAAACGCCGAGAGGTTGCCAAGCATTGAGACCACCGAAACCACGTCCGCTGTCTTTTGTAGTGATACCGTTATGAATTTCTACAGCAGTAGAGATTGATTCAGCTTTGAGAATTTTTTCGGCTGTTTCAAGTTCACGGATTAAAGCGTCTGTATCAGGATTTATTTCACCGAATTCATCAGGAGTATTTACCTTTTCACGCAAACTGTTTATTACTTTCTGAGTAACCGTATCTTTCAGAACTGTGTGCAAATCATCAACATACAAGTCCATGATTTCGTCCATGAGAGTATCATACTTATAGAAGTATGTTTCCGCAACTGTGACTGGTGCAGAATAACGACCCGTACCAATCTGAATTTTAGTCGCTGTAATGGCGTAAGGAAGTTTTAAAATATAATAACGTCTGCCCTCAGCATCGATTCTGCCGTTAGCAAAATTGGTATAATCCCATGCCCCATTCAGTTCATTATGTTCATTGCCGTCTTCGTCCCACCATTTTATATGTGAGAATGATATATCCGTATCTATCGTGAGTACACCGATAGTATCCATTTTATACGCCTTATCAAAGGTATATGTCAGACCATTATTACCTAAAGCATTCCAGCCACCGTCATAATTTGTATCTTTCTTGTAATAAGATGTCTTGTCACCGTCGACAGCACCCCATGCAGTACTATCATCTTCTTCAGTATCAAGCGGACTGTTTATCATATTACCGCCGTATCGTTTTACATCAACAATATGTGCTGAACATGGATTACCTTCTTCATCACGGTTAATGAGGTTATACCTCGGCATATCGGCAGCGTTCAAATCTGTTGTAGTTGACGCACAGTGAATTGATTCCGGACTTTCGCCGAGTTCGTTAACACCAGTGACATAAATTTCATATTCTGTAAGGTCTTGTAAATCATCTATAATATAGCTGTTAGATTTAATACCGGTAATTTTCTTATATTCTTCAGTACTCTTCCTGAGCCTGTAATACAGGTTATATGACTGTGTATCGTCCATATTTGCCCAGCTTACCTTGACAGCCCTGTACATTCCGCTTGCTTTTACATTGTCGGGCTTATCCGGAATCTTTGTGGCTACAGGTGTAACTTCAACGGCATCACAATAACCGCTTCTCCAGTTACCGTTCAATGACTGTACTCTTACACTATAAGTAACATAGTTCTTAATGTCGTCGCCCTGAATTGTAGCGGAATTAATTGTTGTTTCGATAGTCTTAATAACTTTTCCGCCTGTACTGATTTCAATTTCATAGCCGGTAACATTCATACACGGATTCCATGAAACATCAAATTTTTCACTTCCGGCTTTTGCCTTAAGAGCTTCCGGTATGTCCATTTCCGGCTCAGGAATACGGTTTTCCATACCGTTAAGGAACTGTACACTACTGATTTCAACAAGGTTATTGCTACCCTTTGCAAGTTTGGTAATACTTAATGTAACTTTCTTTACAGCCACCTGATTACCGAGGTTAATGGAAATATTTCCGTTTGCATCGAGAGTAGCTATTATATCGCTTTCACTGAGACCGGCAACTTCTCTCTTGAAATATACCGGTATTTGTTTTTCTTCGCCGTTTTCGTCGATATAGTCGATTACAACATTACCCTCATCAACAAGGCTGTCAATGTCGTTACCGGTCTGGAATGTAATTTCTTCGACTGCTACAGGCGCACCACTCTGTGTCATATCAATGTCAAGTGATACCGGATTTTCTTCTGAAATCTTACCTTCAGCCGGAGTTAATTTTACTGTTTCGGTCGGGTCGTCACTGTTGAAGAGTTCTATAAAGTTACCCTCCATGTTAGTACCCTCCGGTACATTAACACTCATATTAAGTGGTGAAATACTGCTTTCTATTGAAGCGTGAGTATTTTTACCTTTCTGTTCCTTATAGCCCTTTACAAAAAATTCAAGGTCTAATAAATCGGTCACGCCGTCGTTATTGAGGTCAGTAACATAACTTTCATCAACAGGTATACCGGATATGGCATCAAGAAGTATATCTTTGTCACTGTCATCACTGTTTGCGGTTATACCGTCGTTTATGATACCGTCGTTATTTACATCGCCGATTAAAAGAACACCAGGGTGTCTTGAATCAGAATCGGCTTCATAATCAAAACCGTTACAGAATCCTGTTGTAAGATGCAGTGTATATAACATATTGTTTTTAACGTCTATTGCCTGTGTATATGTAGCAAATCCCTTTGCATTTATCTTGACAACGTATATACCGTCGGCGAGATTTTCAAAATAAACCTTTGATTCTGAAAGCTCCTTGTTTATTGCAAACTCTTTTACTTCTTCCTTTTCGCCGTCGGGATATATAAGAGTTGCAGTGCCGTCCACATCATTGGCAAACTCAAACAGGTTCTGGATAGTCAGCTCAATCATAGCTGTATCAACAGGGTCTGCACTCTGTACGCTTATATCGTCAGCCTGCTCAGAGATTTCCGGAGTTTCTTCTGTAACTTCTTCCCGAATTTCTTCCGGAAAATCTGTATCAGAAACTGTTTCATCTTCCTGTGGCAGAGATTCAGTTTCCGGTTCTGTTTCCGGTAATACAAGCTCGTTGATATCCAGCACTTCACTAATATCAGAATCGGTTGCGTTAGCTATTACCGAATACGGAAAGCTATACACCATGGACAATGCCATCATGAAAGCTGTTTTTCTTTTCAGACTGCGTCTTCTCATTTTATTGTTCATAATAAATCCTTTCTGATACCGGCAACACTACTGTATAATGTATGCAAACAAACCTAATGTAATCAAAGTCTGCCGGATATCAACATTATTTGTGAATGTCTGCAATTATATTATACTCGATTTTTTTAAATCTGTCAACCTGTTTTTCTGAACGAAAGCATTTTTATGATATGTTTCATGTTTAAATATACAATGAAATTGTGACTGATTAACAAAACACTCCACTATGATTATGAAAAAATATACAGTCTTACAAAAAAAAGAATTACTATTGACTTTTCAGGAAAAATGTGATATAGTATAA
>CAMWUB010000077.1 GCA_947177345.1 uncultured Ruminococcus sp.
GACAAAAACAGTACGAATACTACAGAGATAAACTTCTGACTTTTAAAAATATATAAGGAGGTAAAATATTTATGTTAGGAGCGGTTTACGGCGATATAATAGGTTCGTGGTATGAATCTTATGCCACTAAAGATTATAATTTTCCGTTTCATAGCAAGTCAGAATTTACCGACGATACAGTAATGACTACCGCCGTATGTCAAGCCATACTCGAAAATGACAGCGATATAACAGCTTCACAAGTAAAATCACGTGGCTATGAATACGCCGTAAGATATAAACAGTACTACTCATATTTTCCGTATGCCGGTTATGGTATGATGTTCGCTAAATGGGCTGAAAAACAAGGTACAATGAAAGTTCAGAGAAGTTACGGTAACGGCGGTGCTATGCGTGCTGTACCTATAGGTTACGCCTACAACTCCGAAGAACAGGTACTCCTACAGGCTAAGGCAAGCTGTTATTATACCCATAACTGCAAAGAGGGTATTTATGGTACACAAGCCGTTGCTATAGCGGTATTCATGGCTCGTAATGGCGAATCCAAAGATTCAATACGGAAATATATAACGGACAAATTCAGATATGACCTCGACTACAACACAGACGACATAAAACCGGATTACAGTTTCAGCAGTGAAACTCTTTACAGTGTTCCGCCGTCGATAGTTGCGTTTCTTGATTCCCAAGATTATGAAAGTGCCGTCCGTAATGCCGTATCGCTCGGCGGTGATGCCGATACTATGGCTTGTATCGCCGGTGGTATCGCAGAAGCCTTTTACAAGGATATTCCAGATTATATAAAAAACTTCTGTTCGTCAAGAATCGATATTACACTTAAAAAAGTCCTGAATGAATTTTCCGGAAAATATTGTTAAATTAATTTTTTATTTATTTTTACTTGACATATCATGAAAATAATGTTAGAATATCTACAGTAAATGCATTGACGAAGACAAGTAACACGGTCTGATGTTCACAGAGAGTGCGGAGTGTGCTGAAATCCGCATATCAGATGCCGTGCGAATAACACTTCAGAGCAGTGAACTGAAAGCCCATACGGCAAGTAGGTGAGACGTTCACCGTGCGTTAAACGGATAGAGTGACTGTATTATTACAGTAATTCAGGTGGTACCACGAGAATCTTTATTCCCGTCCTGTTTCTTCAGGACGGTTTTTCTTTTTATGAAAGGATTGATTTTTTTATGAAGCATACAGATATTAAAAACCTGCTCGGCACTAAAGCCGAAAATCAGGAAGTAACCGTATGTGGCTGGGTTCGTACTTCAAGAAACTCAAAAAGTGTCGCATTTATCGAAGTAAATGACGGTACTTCACTGAAAAATATTCAGGTAGTTGTTGACAAATCCGCCGATACAGATTATAAAGTCGCAAGGGTTGGTACGTCCGTAAAAGTAACCGGCGTACTCGTTGAGGGCAGAAACAATACCGTTGAAATAAATGCACTTCCGTCAGGTGTCGAGATTCTCGGAACTTGTCCGGAAGATTATCCGTTGCAGAAAAAGGGCTGTACTATGGAATACCTCCGTACAATGCCACACCTCAGAGGACGTACTAATACTTTCAATGCCGTATGGCGTGTACGTTCTGTACTTGCTTCGGCTATTCATAAGTATTTCCAGCAGAATAACTATGTTTATGTAAATACTCCGCTTATTACCGGCAGTGACTGCGAGGGAGCTGGCGAGATGTTCAATGTAACGACTATCGGCTATTCTGCTGAATACAAATCAGAAGAAGAGTACTACGCTAACGACTTCTTCGGCAGACGTGCGGGACTTTCAGTTTCCGGACAGCTTGAAGGTGAAATGGCTGCTATGGCTATGGGTAAAATATATACTTTCGGACCGAGTTTCCGTGCTGAAAACAGCAATACTCCGAAACATCTTGCGGAGTTCTGGCATATCGAACCGGAAGTAGCTTTCGCTGAACTTGATGATGTTATAGAAATCGCTGAAGATATGCTGAAATTCGTTATCCGTGAACTACTCGATACCTGTCCGGACGATATGAAATTCTTTGACGCACATTTTGAAAAAGGTCTTGTGGCACGTCTCGAAGAACTCATTTCAAACGATTTCGGCAGAGTTACCTATACAGAGGCTATCAGACTGTTACAGGAATCCGGTGAGAATTTTGTCTACCCTGTCGAGTGGGGTTGCGACTTACAGACCGAACACGAAAGATATATTTCTGAAAAAGTTTTCAAGAAAGCCGTTTTTGTAACGGATTATCCGAAAGAAATTAAATCTTTCTACATGAAACAGAATCCCGACGGAAAAACAGTTTCGGCAGTTGATTTACTCGTACCAGGTGTCGGCGAGATTATCGGCGGTAGTGAACGTGAAGCAGATTATGACAAACTCGTTACTGCTATGAAAGAAAGAAATATGAATCTTGATTTATATTCCGATTACCTCGATTTAAGAAAATTCGGCTCTGTACCTCATGGTGGTTTCGGTCTCGGATTTGAAAGACTTATCATGTATACTACAGGTATGTCAAATATCCGTGACGTTATTCTTTATCCCCGTACCGTCGGCAGTATCAGATAAATTTTCCCCCGATACTCCGCATATAATATGACAGCATCAGGAAACATCAATGACGCTGTTTCCTGATTAAATAAACAGTAAAGGAATGGTTTTTTATGTCAAAATCGCTGTATATTCCGGAGGGCTATAAATCAGCCCTCACACTCCGTGAAACTCAGCACGCCATCAAGTACATCAAGGACGTTTTTCAACAGGCGTTGTCATTCGCCCTCACTCTTGACAGAGTTTCCGCACCGCTTATCGTCCGTATGGGAAGCGGTATCAATGATGACCTCAACGGCGTGGAAAGAAAAGTCGATTTCACTATAAAGGAAATCGGTGGTTGTGAAGCTGAGGTTGTCCAGTCACTCGCAAAGTGGAAGCGTATGGCTCTGTATCGTTACGGCTATAACGCCGGTGAGGGTATCTATACAGATATGAACGCTATCCGCCGTGACGACGACACCGATAATACACACTCAATTTTCGTTGACCAGTGGGACTGGGAAAAAGTCATAACACGTGAACAGCGTAATATTGATTTCCTCAAGGAAACCGTAAGAAATGTTGTCAAGGCTGTATCTTTCGTCAAAAGAAAGGTAAGTCTGCGTTATCCGGTAATCGCTGGTAGCGTATGCGAAGATGTTTTCTTCATTACCACACAGGAACTCGAAGATATGTACCCTGACAAAACTCCGAAAGAACGGGAACGCCTCATTACCAAGGAACATAAAACCGTCTTCATTATGCAGATTGGTGGACTTCTCGCAAGTGGTCAGAAACACGACGGCAGAGCTCCCGATTATGACGACTGGTCACTTAACGGCGATATTTTCGTATGGGACGAAGTTCTTGACAATGCCCTTGAAATATCGTCAATGGGTATCCGTGTAGACGAAAATTCCCTTAAAACTCAACTCGCTGAAGCCGGTGCGGAAGACAGAATGCAATACGACTATCACAAGATGATTGCAAACGGTACTCTTCCGCTTACTATCGGCGGTGGTATCGGACAATCAAGGCTTTGTATGTACCTGCTCGAAAAGGCACATATCGGTGAAGTACAGTCTTCTATCTGGAGTGATGAAATGATTTCTAAATGTGCTGAACATGGTATAACTCTTCTTTAAAATTAACACTCGAAACACAAAAAACCTGAGAATTTTTCACGATTCTCAGGCTCTTTTGTTTATATAAATACGTCGATTTCCTGTTTGTCGGGAACTTCAAAAACTGAAACGAATTTATCAGCAAGTGCTTTATCTATAAAATAAAACTCCGATTTTCCGGCAGATACCTTTTCATTACGATTTTTTATATGCTGTTTCCAAACTTCGTCAGTTATATTGATATAATGTAACTCACAAGCAATATCACGCATTTTACAGAAATTTTTTGTGAAATCTCTTTCCTGTCTTGTCCAGAATCCCCAGTCCAGTATCACATTTACGCTGGCAGAAATCAACTCCGGTATCTTTTTTAACAGATATTCTTTTATTTTTAATACGTATTCATTATGCTTTTCACCGGCATTTTGTCCGAAAACATTCAGCATTATTTCATCTACAGAAAGTAATACAGCATTATATTCCGTGCGTAACTTTTCAGAATACGTACTTTTTCCGCTACAAATTTTACCACATACCATTACTACTTTTGCCATACGATTACCTTTCCGAACAAAACTCTACTTTTTCGCCATTCAGAATCTTATTAGTAGTACGTACTGCACACATCTTACCGCACATCGAACACGTATGACGGTCTGATGGTGGTGTACTCTCAAAATATTTCCGTGCCTTGTCGCCGTCAATGGCAATATCGAACATCTTTTCCCAGTCCATAGCGTGACGTGCTTCCGCCATAGCATTATCAGGGGCTGTAGCGTGTGGTATACCTTTAGCAATATCGGCGACGTGTCCGGCGATACGGCTTGCAATTACGCCCTCTTTTACGTCGTCTATGTCGGGTAGTCTAAGATGTTCCGCCGGTGTGACGTAGCAAAGGAAATCTGCACCCGAAGACCCTGCAACCGCTCCGCCTATTGCCGACGTTATATGGTCATATCCGGGGGCTATATCCGTTACAAGAGGTCCTAACACATAGAACGGTGCATTATGACAGATTCGTTTCTGTAGCTTCATGTTCGCCTGAATTTCGTTTATTGCCATATGCCCCGGACCTTCAACCATTACCTGAACATCTTTAGACCATGCACGTTCAGTCAATGCTCCAAGTTCAATAAGTTCCGCAATCTGTCCGGCATCTGTCGAATCGTCAATACAACCTGGACGGAGTGCATCTCCGAGACTTATTGTACAGTCGTATTCCCGAAGTATGTCAAGAACATCATCGTAATACTCATAGAATGGATTTTCATTATCGGTCATCATCATCCACGCAAAAAGTAGCGAACCACCTCTTGAAACTATATTCATTTTACGCTTGTCACGTCGGAATGCCTCGACAGAACGGCGATTTATTCCAGCGTGTATGGTCATGAAGTCTACACCCTCTTCTGCGTGTGCCTTTACGACTTTCAGGAAATCTTCCGCTTTTATCTCCAGTAAATCCTTTTCGAGATAGCCTATGGCATCATACATGGGAACAGTCCCTATCATTGCCGGTGATTTTTCTATTAACTGTTTCCGGAATGTATTTGTTTTGCCGTAATTACTTAAATCCATTATGGCATCTGCACCGTATTTCAAGGCTATTTCGACTTTTTTCATCTCGTTTTCGTAGTTGTTGCAGTCGCCGGATATGCCTAAATTTACGTTTATTTTGGTACGCATTTTTGTACCTATGCCCTCCGGCGATATGGACTTATGATTGATATTACATGGTATGCATACCTCACCTTTTGCGACAAGTCCGCAAAGTTCTTCCGGAGAGATGTATTCCTTTTCTGCTACTATTTTCATTTCCGGCGTTATGATTCCTTTTTTACCGGCTTCCATTTGTGTACTGTAGTTTTTCATATTATAAAACTCCTTTCATGTGATTCAATGGCTTACAGCCGTGACCTATATCCGAAACGCTTTCTATGCAGTCGGAAATGTATTTCTTTGCAGACTGTATACTTTTTTCAAGTGTATATCCTTTAGCAAGATTAGATGCTATAGCACTCGATAGCGTACACCCTGTGCCGTGTAGTTCGTCAACCGTAAGGCGTTCACCTCTGAACCATATTCCCCTGCTCTCGCTGTACAGGAAATCATCAGCGTTTTCTTTAAGATGTCCGCCCTTGCATAAAACCGAACATCTGTATTTTCCGGAAATATGTTCAGATATTTTAACCATATCTTCCGGAGTATCTATTTTCATTCCGGAAATCAATTCAGCTTCCGGAATATTAGGCGTAATCAGCACAGACAACGGAAATATTTTATTCTTCAATACCCCGTAAGTTTCAGCGGTACTTAATTCTGAACCGCTTGTTGAAACGGCTACAGGGTCAGTGACTATGTTTTCCGCCTTGTAAAATTCAAGTCTTTCTGCAATTATTTCCGCCTGCTCCGGAGTTGATACCATACCGATTTTTACGGCATCTGGACGTATATCCTCAAAAACCGCATCTATCTGTTGTTTCAGAAATTCAGTCGATACCGGATATATCGCACGTACTCCGGTTGTATTCTGTGCGGTAAGTGCGGTTATGACACTCATGGCATATACTCCGTGCATGGTCATTGTTTTAATGTCCGCCTGAATACCTGCTCCGCCGGAACTGTCGCTACCGGCTATTGTAAGTACTTTTTTCAATAGTTACGCTCCTTTCTGTTCCGGTATAAAAATAGGGTAATTACTGTATACCTCAAAACATAGTATTCTGACAGTTGTTCCGGTATTATATCCGGCGTTTCCGGCTGAATCATATGTCATTCCATGATGTTTTGTTACACTCCATAATACCGCATTATATTTTACTGTTCCGCCGTCCTTGTAATGTTCTTTAACTGGTACAAGCAGAATTATCGCAATTATCAGCGGAATTATTATTTTTAATTTCTTTTTCATTGTTATGCTCCTTTATGTTCGGGGTACAAACTGCGGATAATTACTGTATACCTTAAACCATAGTATTCTGACAGTTGTTCCGGTATTATAACCACGATTTCCGGCTGAATCAGATGTCATTCCATGATGTTTCGTAACGCTCCATAATATAGCATTATATTATAAATTTCAGGAATCCACATCTCCTAGA
>CAMWUB010000078.1 GCA_947177345.1 uncultured Ruminococcus sp.
GTTGTATAATTAAAGTAGTGAAAATATTTTTTCACTATGATTAACTATTAAAAAAAAATCCGGAGGATTATATTTATGAAATTCAGTCATGTACCCGTCATGCTCGGAAAGTGTATAGACGGTCTTGCAATAAATCCGGATGGCATCTATGTTGACGGAACAGCTGGCGGAGCTGGTCACTCTTCTGAAATTGCCCGACATCTCGGCGAAAACGGAAGGCTTATATCTATTGACCGTGACCCTGATGCTGTCGCCGTCGCTACTGAAAGACTTTCGGTTTATCCTATGGCTGAGGTTATACAGGATAATTATTCAAATATACGTGGAGTTCTTGACAGTCTGGGCATAGAACTTGTTGACGGAATACTTCTTGATTTAGGCGTATCCTCGTATCAGCTCGATGAGGGTAGCCGTGGTTTTTCCTATCATGTTGACGCTCCGCTTGATATGCGTATGGAAAAATCAGGTATAAGTGCTTCAGATATTGTCAATACGTATACACAACAGGAACTTGCAAAAATAATCTTTGAATACGGTGAAGAAAAATTTTCACGCCGTATAGCTGAAAATATCGTGCGGACAAGAGTAGAAACTCCGATTAAAACTACTCTGCAACTTGCCGATATAATAAAAAACAGTGTTCCGCAGAAAGCAAGGCGTGATAAAAACCCATGCAAGAAAACTTTTCAGGCTATAAGAATCGCTGTAAACGGTGAGCTGGAACATCTTTCCAAAGGTCTCGACGAGGCTTTTTATAGTCTGAAATCCGGCGGAAGACTTGCCGTTATAACTTTCCATTCACTTGAGGACAGGCTTGTAAAACAACGTTTTGCCGGTTGGTGCAGAGGTTGTATATGTCCGCCTGATTTTCCTCAATGTGTATGCGATCATGAACCTGAGGGAAAACTCATAACCCGCAAGCCTCTCGAAGCCGATGAGGCGGAACTTGAATCAAATAACCGGAGCAGAAGTGCAAAACTGCGTATAATCGAAAGGAGTGCAGAAAATGACAGAAAGTAATACTGCTTATTCCTATCCGGAATATGACGAATATAATTACGACGATTATAATTATGACGAATATAATTATAAATACTCCTCAGATGACAGGGAAAATCAGATAACAGAAATTCATAATGAACCTGAAGTTAAAGTGGCTGAAAATTCCGTAAACGATATAGAAGAAATAAGCAGTCCGGCTATAAATGCATCTAAAAGCGGTTCTGTAATAAGTATAATTCTTATATCTATTATAGCTACTTCATTACTTGGTTCAGTAATATACACTTTCGACAGGCGTAATACCGTATATAATACAGTAACATCTTTGAATAAACAGTTAAGTCTTGCAGAAGCCGAAAACGTAAGACTTCAATCTGAACTTGAAAGTAAAATGTCCGCAAAAAATGTTGAAGATTACGCCGAAAATGTACTTGGTATGAAAAAAATGGATTCTTCACAGATAAAGTACATAAAGATAAGAACAGATGATGTGGTAAATATTCCGGAGCAGGAAAAGGGTATTATTACTAAGATAAAAGGCTTTTTAGATGCCTGTGTGGAATATTTCAGAGGGTAGACCAAATATACTATATAAAAAGGACTGCCTGTATATATTCCGGTAGCAGATATATATATACCGGAACTTTAGTGTAGAACATCGGAGATACAGCGAGTGGTCGGAATATTATGGATAATCTGTTCCGGAACTTATCAGAAACTCCGGAACGGCGTTTCAACGCTTTTAAGGCGATAATCCTTCGTCGTATCGAAAGAAACGGACATCATTATAAAAATTAAAAGATGTTCAGAGGCGGGGTTTTATTTTACCCTGCCTTATTCTGTTTATATAATCCCACAGCAGAAAGGACTGAAAGATATGGCAGTAAAGCATATTCCCATGAAAAAAATGAAATTCCGTATAAGAGTCGTTATGACAGTTATTTTCTTTTTGCTGTTTCTTCTGGTTGCGATAAATTTTTTTAATATTTCAGTAAATCAGAATGAAAAGTATCAGGCAATGGCAAATGATCAGCATTTCGGCTCTATACTTATATCAGCACACAGAGGGTCAATATATGATTCAAAAGGTGCTACACTTGCAAAAAGTGCGTCTGTCTATAAGGTATTCCTTGACCCTAAACAATTTAAGAAAGAACTGGAATCACTACAGGAATCAATTGACAAACGCAATGAAAAAAAACTGAAAGGCGAATACAAAGCGGAATACGATGAAGACGGTAATGAAAAAAATCCGCTTCCTGAATCCGCTGAGGCGTTCCGGAATGAAGCTATAAATATTCTTTCCGCAAAACTCGGCATAACTCCGGAAAAGGTCACAAAAGCCATGGAGGCAAATAATCAGTACAGCATATTACAGGATCAGGTTGAAAAACCTATAGCCGATGAAGTACTTCAGTTTTTCAGTCAGTACGAACTTATTTCACTTAACGTCGAGGAAGACACAAAAAGATACTACCCACATAATGAACTCGCCGCATCAGTTATAGGGTTTACTTCTTCAGGTGGCGAGGGTATGTACGGTGTAGAGGCTTATTATGATGACTATCTTGCAGGCGTTGACGGAAGAACAATATCTGCAAAAGATTCCAACGGTAACGAACTTCCCTACAGATATTCAAAGACGTATTCCGCAAAAAACGGCGATGATGTATATCTTACAATTGATTCCGATATACAATACTGTCTTGAGGAAAATTTAGAAGAACTCGTTTCACAGTTTGAGGTAAAAAACCGTGCGTGTGCGATACTCATGAACGCTAAGACAGGTGCAATTTATGGTATGGCTACAAATCCGAGTTTTAACCTCAATGAACCATATGAAGTAGCTGACCCGCTCGCACAACAGAGAATATCCGCACTCACCGGCGACGAGGCAACAAGAGCTATTGCAAATGCCCGTGAAGCTCAGTGGAAAAACAAGTGTATAACTGAAATTTATGAACCTGGTTCAGTATTCAAAGTAATAACCAGTTCAGCGGCTATTGAAGAAAATCTGATAAATCTTGAAAGTGATACATTTTACTGTTCCGGTTCTGTATCTATTCCGGGGGCTGCCCCTATACACTGTCACGACTGGAATGGTCACGGCACACAGACTTTCCAGCAAGCTCTGACAAATTCATGTAATCCGGCGTTCATGGAAATAGGTGAACGTCTCGGAATAGAAAAATTCTGCTATTATTACGAGGCTTTCGGACTTAAAGAGCGTACCGGAATAGACTTACCGGCAGAGGGTATCGGCATAGGATTTGAACCTGAAGATATGTCACAGGTAGACTTGCTTGTAAGTGCATTTGGTCAGGGCGATACATTGACCCCTATAGAAATGATTACTTCATACTGTGCCGCTATAAACGGTGGTTATCTGTTAGAACCCTATGTTGTGGAAAAGGTAATCGACGAGGACGGAAATATAGTTCTTAAAAATGAAAGAACAGTCCGCAGACAAGTAATTTCAGAAGATACTTCAAAGAAAGTGCGTACAGCACTCGGAAAAGTAGTCAGCGAAAGCAGTAGCGGTAATGTAAAGATAAAAGGCTATGCAATAGGCGGAAAATCCGGTACATCGGAGCGTCTAAGCCTTGACAGAGATGAGTATGGTGCATCATATGTATGTTTCACGCCGGTAGATGACCCTGAAATAGTTCTGCTTGTTCTCGCTGATATGCCTAATTCCGATATAGGTTATTACGGAAGTGTCGTGGCAGTTCCGACGGCAAGGCACATTCTTGAAGATGTTCTGCCATATTTAGGCTATTATCCGGAGTACACCGAAGAGGAAGTAGCAGAACTTGATATAAAAATCCCACTCTTGGAGGGTTCAATAAGTGACGCAAAATCTACACTGGAGGGTCTCGGGGTAAATTGCAAGGTAATCGGAAACGGAATTGAAGTTGTTGCACAGTCACCACAGACCGGCTCTTCTGTAGCAAAGGGTGGTTGTGTATATCTCTATACGGAAAAGGGAAATACTGTAGAATATACAACAGTTCCTGATGTACTTTACGTATCGCCGGAAGTTGCCAACGAATCTATAACATACTGCAGACTCAATTACGTCGCAAAAGGTGCATCTGTCAAGAACAGTAACGCCGTAGTAAATAGTCAGTCACCACCGGCAGGAACACAAGTTCCGATAGGTACTACCGTGGAACTCGAATTTATAGTAAATGCAAATCAGGATTAACAAGGAGGCGGTTTAATTAATGAATTTAAGTCAGTTGATTCAGAATCACGGCATAACAGACCGTGAAATAACATCAATAACGGACGATACAAGGAAAGTCATAAAAGGAAGTTTATTTTTCTGTGTGAAAGGTACAAAATTTGACGGTCACACGGTAGCGACGGAAATGCTTCAGAAAGGAGCGGTGGCTGTCGTCTGTGAACATGACCTCGGCTTAGGTGACAATCAGATTATTACAGAAAATTCACGTAAGTTATACGGTGAAGTCTGTTCCGCATGGTTCGGACACCCCGAAAAGAAAATCAAGATGATAGGCGTTACCGGTACTAACGGCAAGACCACCACAACAAATATTATAAAACATATCCTTATGAAAAGTGGTCATAAAACCGGACTTGTAGGAACTATTCAGAATGAAATAGGCAATGAAATTATTCATACGGATAATACAACGCCTTTTGCCTATGATTTTATGGCACTTCTTGACAAAATGGTAAAATCCGGCTGTGAATACGTCGTAATGGAAGTATCATCTTTCGGATTGGTTCAGAACAGGATAGGAACATCACATTTTGACGTTGCATTGTTTACAAATCTTACACAAGACCATTTAGATTATCACAAGGATATGGAAGACTATTATCAGGCGAAAAAATTACTTTTCGGTATGTGCGATACGGCTATATGCAATATCGACGATTCTTACGGGAGCAGGTTATATGATGAAATTTCCTGTTATAAACTTTCATTCAGCGTGGAAAATGATACCGATTTCAGAGCGAAAAATATTTCAATAAAGGCAAATGGTTCAGAATTTGATTTCCGTTATAATGGAAATTCATATCACGTCAGAACCAACATGACTGGTATGTTTAATATTTCTAACGTCCTCGGAGCTGTTGCCATATGTATTCAGGAGGGAATACCAGTAGATGATATTATATCAGCCGTCGGAAGTTACGGCGGTGTGAAAGGACGTTGTGAAATTATTCCCACCGGACGAGACTTCACAGTAATATGCGATTACGCCCATACTCCTGACGCATTGGAAAACGTCCTGAAAAGTCTGAAACCTTATGCCGATAACAGATTGATTTGTCTTTTCGGGTGCGGTGGTAACAGGGATTCCGCAAAACGTCCGGAAATGGCAAAATCCGCTGAAAAATACGCCGATAAACTTATAATCACCTCGGATAACCCCCGTGACGAAAAACCGGAAGATATTATAAATGAAATTCTTTCAGGACTTGCCGGTGATATTCCGTATGATGTTGTCACCGACAGGCACGAAGCTATATATCATGCCTTGAAAACTGCTGATAAAGGTGATATAATAGTTCTTGCCGGAAAAGGTCATGAAGATTATCAGATTCTCGAAAATAACAGGCACATTCACTTTGACGAAAGAGAAGTAGTTGCAGACGGTCTGAAATTACTTTGAAATCGTCGGAAATAATCAACATTGGAGTGTTATAAAATGTCATTCTGGATAATAAATTTGCTTACAGCAATACTTTCATTTCTTATTGCAGGAATATCAGGTTTTAAAATAGTACCGTTTCTGCATGAATTAAAATTCGGTCAGCCGATAAAAACTCAGGACGGTCCGCAGTGGCACGCAAAAAAACAAGGTACTCCCACTATGGGCGGTTTTATGTTCATACTTTCAACTATAGTATCGGCAATCGCTGGTTACTGGATTTACAGGGCAAGGGGCGGTATAGATGTTACTGACCCTGAAACATTCAATTCATTTTACAGACTTCTTGCGTGTGTGGGATTCTCATTACTTTTCGGACTTATCGGTTTTATTGACGATTTTATTAAAGTAAAACGTAAAAATAATGACGGTCTTACACCTATACAGAAGATAATTCTTCAGGTAATATTTGCAGTTGGTTTTCTGTTTGTTATCCGACTTACTGGTGATACGTCAACAGTTATAAATTTAGGATTCTGGCAAAGTCCGGAACTGAATATTTTCTACTATATACTTATGATACCGGTTATAATCTATCTGACAAATGCCGTCAACCTCACCGACGGCGTGGACGGTCTGTGTGGTTCGGTAACATTCGTTGCTATGCTGATATTCACAGTAGCGTGTTCTATACTCGGACAAAGTGAGGTATCATATTATACAATGGCACTTGCCGGTGGCTGTCTCGGATTTCTTTTATGGAATCTCAATCCGGCGAGATGCTTCATGGGTGATACCGGTTCAATGTTTCTTGGTGCGTCAGTGACGGCGGTAGGTCTTATACTTCATAATCATCTTTTAATGATTCTTGTTTCAATGATATACATACTTGAGGCTCTTTCCGTTGTTATACAGGTCAGCTATTTCAAGTATACAAAGAAAAAAAGCCCAGACCATCAGGGAAAAAGAATTTTCAAGATGACCCCTATTCACCATCATTTCGAGATGAGTGGCTTCGGGGAATACGATATAGTGATTACTTTTTCACTTGCTGGCATTATTTTCGGAATACTGGGAATAATTACATTACTTGTATTTAAAT
>CAMWUB010000079.1 GCA_947177345.1 uncultured Ruminococcus sp.
CGTTAGAAGTGAGGGCTTTTTAAAAAGAAAATGGAAGATTTTCTTAAGGCGGAGGGGTGCGGAAGCATTAAGATTCTGCACAATAACCACTATCGCTATGAAAATTACGGAATATGCGGAACTCGTGGGTGGGTAAGTATTCACGGTGAAACACAGAACGAAAAAGTTCTTAAACGTGAGGTGCAAAGGCTTGAAACGTCGATAAAATCTGCCCTTGCGGAAAACCTCGAACCGATAGTTTTTCTGCATTATCCGCCCATTTTCGCAACAAATTTTAATTACGATATACTTGACGTATTGTACCGGTACGATATAAAAGACTGTTATTACGGACATATTCACGGAAAATCCGCACATGAATTATGTATCAGGAACACTTATGACGGAATAAATTTCCACCTTATCGCAGGTGATTATTTACAATTTATTCCGGAAAAAATTGTATAATTTGTGCATTTCACAGAACTATCCGGAATATGTGGAAAAATTTTTCATATTGTGGTATAATATATCAAGTGTATGCTATAAAATAAACGGAGGTTATAAAAATCATGAGTTTAAAATCATCAACAAAGACAGATGTAAACACTACAGAAATTGTTATCAGCATTGACGCTGAAAAATTTGAAAACGCTGTTCAGAGAGAATATCAGCGTCAGAAGAAGAATATTCAGATAAAGGGCTTCAGAAAAGGTCATGTTTCACGTAAACTTGCTGAACAGCAGTTCGGTGAGGGCGTGTTCTATGAGGGTGCTATAAATGCACTTATCGGACCTGAAATTGATTCCGCTGTAACAGGTCTTGCACTCACTCTTGTGGACAGACCTTCTGTTGAAATCACTTCTGTTGACAAGGAAACAGGTGTTGAACTCAAAGCAATCTGTATCACAAAGCCGGAAATTGAAATTTCAGGCTATAAGGGTATGACCGCTACTAAGGCTGTAAAGGAAATCACTGAAGAAGATATTGACAAGCAGATTGAAATGATTAGGAAGAAAAATGCCCGTATAGTTTCAGTAGACGACAGACCGGCACAGCTCAGCGACGAAGTTACAATTGATTTTGAAGGCTTTTTCGGTGATGAGGCATTCGAAGGCGGTAAAGGTGAAGACCACCCGTTAGTACTCGGAAGCGGTCAGTTTATCCCGGGATTTGAAGACCAGATTGTAGGACATAGTATCGGCGACGAATTTGATGTAGTTGTTACATTCCCGACTGATTACCAGATGGAAGAATATGCCGGTAAAGAAGCAGTATTCAAGACAAAGTTAAAGGCTATCAGCTATGAGGAACTTCCTGAAATAAATGATGACCTTATAAAAGATGCTACAGAATTTGATACTGTTGAAGAATACAGAAACGATATAAGAACAAAACTCGAAGAGGCTGCAAAGAATCAGGCAGACGCAGATTTTGAAACAGAACTTATGAACTCTCTTATTGAAAAGGTTGATTCACCTATTCCGAACTGTATGTTTGAACAGAGAATAGACCTCATTGTAAGAGCTTTTGAAAAGCAGTTACAACAGCAGGGTATGGATATAAAATTATACTTCCAGTATACCGGTATGACTATGGAAAGTTTCAGGGAATCATACAGGGAAAGAGCTGTAGATGAAGTAAAACTCCGCCTTGCACTCGAAAAGATTGTTGAAATTGAAAACATAGAAGTTACAGAAGATGAAATAAATGAAGGTCTTAAAGATGTTGCTGCTGCTAACCGTGTTGACGTTGAAACAATAAAGAGATTCATTCCGTATAATGACTATGTAATGGATTTAAAGGTTCAGAAAGTTATTGACCTTATAAAAGAAACAGCAGTTTCCGAAGAAACTTCCGAATCCGCTGAATAATAAAATAAAAAATAAAAATAATGCTGTTCCGCTGAACAGCGGAACAGTACCGTTTGTAGAAAGGGCGATGAATAATGAGTAGTTTAGTACCTTATGTCGTTGAACAGACAAGCCGTGGTGAGAGGTCATATGACATATTTTCACGACTCCTTAATGACAGGATTATTATGCTTTCCGACCAGGTAAATGATGCCACTGCAAGCCTTGTTGTAGCACAGCTTCTTTACCTCGAAAGTCAGGACGGTGAAAAGGATATTTCACTTTATATAAACAGCCCTGGTGGTTCAATCACTTCAGGAATGGCAATCTATGACACAATGAATTATATCAAGTGTGACGTTTCAACAATCTGTATCGGTATGGCGGCATCAATGGGAGCATTTCTGCTTTCTTCCGGTGCTAAGGGCAAGAGATTTGCACTCCCGAACAGCGAAATTATGATTCATCAGCCACTTATCTCAGGCGGATTATCCGGACAGTGTACCGATATAAAGATACATTCCGACCACCTTATAAGAACTCGTCAGAAGATGAATGAAATTCTTGCATTGAATACCGGCAAGCCTATTGAACAGATTCAGATTGATACCGAACGTGATAATTATATGTACGCCAATGAGGCTATGGAATATGGTCTTATTGATAAGGTTATCGAAAAAAGGTAGGTTAGATAGATGACATCAAGTTTTAAATCGTGTAATTTCTGTGGCAAAGGTGAAAACAGAGTACAGAGTATGCTGTCAGCAGGAAACGCCAATATCTGCGATGAGTGCGTGACTTACTGTTATGAAATGCTTTATGGTTCAGCAATGACAAAGGCTAAGAAAAAAGCATCAAAACCTGATGAGAGTTCAGAAATAAGACTCATGAGACCTATGGAAATAAAGATGTTTCTTGACGAATACGTAATAGGTCAGGAAGATGCTAAAATTTCGCTTGCAGTAGCGGTATATAATCATTATAAACGAATCCTCAGCCAGTCGGAAAAGGATTCCGGAAAAAATGATGATATTGAACTTCAGAAAAGTAACGTATTACTGTTAGGACCTACAGGTGTGGGAAAAACATTTCTTGCCCAGACTCTCGCAAAGATGCTTAATGTACCGTTTGCCATTGCAGATGCTACAACCATAACGGAAGCCGGTTACGTCGGCGACGATGTTGAGAATGTACTTCTGAGACTTATTCAGGCAGCAGACTATGATATAAAATCCGCTGAAAAGGGTATTATATATATCGACGAAATAGACAAGATAGCCCGAAAATCTGAAAATACTTCTCTTACCCGTGACGTAAGCGGTGAGGGCGTACAGCAGGCACTTCTTAAAATAATAGAGGGTACTGTTTCAAACGTTCCGCCACAGGGTGGAAGAAAGCATCCTAATCAGGAAGCACTTCAGATTAATACAAAGAATATTCTTTTCATATGCGGTGGAGCTTTTGACGGTCTCGAAAAGCAGATACAGGCACGTATAGGAAAATCTACAATAGGTTTCGGCGGTGAAATACGTTCTACACTCGAAAAGAAAGAAAATATATTCAAAGAGGTTGTACCGAAAGATTTGGTAAAATTCGGTATGGTTCCGGAATTTATCGGAAGACTTCCGGTTATATCTGTTCTGGAGGAACTCGACGAAAAATCACTTGTAAGAATACTGACAGAACCTAAAAACGCACTCGTAAAGCAATATAAGCGACTTTTTGAATACGATGACGTAGAGCTTGAAATTCAGGAACCCGCACTTATCGAGATTGCTAAGAAGGCAATATCTCAGAAGACAGGTGCAAGAGGTCTGAGAGCGATTCTCGAAAATATTTTAATGAAGGCTATGTATACAGTGCCGTCAGACGGTAGCATAGCTAAAGTAACCGTTACCCCTGAAAGCGTTTCAGGTGATATACAACCGATTCTGACCAACAGACGTAATAAAGTAGTAAATATTGCGGATATAGCATGAAAAAACAGGACACTTGAAAAAGTGTCCTGTTTTTCTTAAGGCTGATTAACAGCCACAGCCACAACCGTTATTGCAACCGCAATCGTTGTTGTTGTTATTGTTGTTGTTACCGCAACCACCGCAGAAGATGAGGAAGAGGATTACGAGAAGTACGAGGCACCAGCAGTTGTTGCCTTCAAAACATGAGTTACACATAAAAAACAACTCCTTATAGGATTTATTTAAAGCGTTTTTAACCGCTTCATAGTACATAATATGCTAACCGGAAAATTTTGTTACAAAAAATTTTGCAACCGCAGGATTCGACAGTTATCGCATGCAAATAGTGGCATAATATAAGCAGGCGTTTTTTTCAGGAGGGTTTAATCATGATAAATACTGATAAGTTTACAAAAAAAGCGGTTAGGATTATAGAAAATGCTGTCAATATAGCATCTGAATTAGGTCATACCTATATAGGCAGTGAACATATTATTCTTGCAATGACGGCGGACGGTACAACAATAGCCTCTGAGATTTTAATAGAAAACGGCATTTCATACGACAATTTGAGACGTGAAATAATACATCTTGTCGGACAGGGTACACCGTCTATACTCAGTCAGCGGTATTTCACAACGGCGACCAAGAAAATTCTTGAATTATCATATGATATTGCCATAACAGACAAGAAACGTCAGGCAACTCCAGAACATATACTGTCTGCGATAATCAGGGAATCTTCATGTAGTGCCTGTACGATTATAAAGAAAACCGGCGGAAATCTTACCGGCATATGTGGCGGACTGAATCTTATTAACTCGTCGGAAGTACAGGCGGAATTGATGGAAGCAGTCAAGCCGAAAATATCTCAGTTGCCTAATCTTTTCAGATACGGAAAAAATCTGACTGATATTTCTGTAGTACGCAAGAATGACCCTTTAATAGGCAGACAGAACGAAATTGAAAGAGTTTTACAGGTACTTTCACGACGTAATAAAAATAATCCGTGTCTTATCGGTGAGGCAGGGGTCGGAAAAACCGCCATTGTCGAGGGTGTAGCGGAATTATTTGTAAGAAATCTTGTACCGGATTCACTTAAAAATAAGTTTATTTTTTCGCTTGATTTTACATCTTTGCTGTCAGGTGCGAAGTACAGGGGCGATTTTGAAGAACGTGTCAAGGCGTGTCTTGACGAGGCCGTCAACGCCGGAAACATAATTCTTTTTATTGACGAGATTCATACAATAGTAGGAGCAGGTGCGGCGGAAGGGGCTATCGACGCAGCCAACATAATGAAACCACAACTTGCACGAGGTGAACTCCAGATAATAGGAGCTACTACTTTCGAGGAATACCGCAAGACTATTGAAAAGGATTCCGCACTTGAAAGACGTTTCCAGCCTATAAGTGTCAACGAACCGGCAATTGAGAACTGCATTGAAATAATAAACGGTCTCAAGAATAATTACGAAACTTTTCACGGTGTCGAGATAAGCGAGGAAATAATATCATTGTCTGTCAATATGTCTGTGAGATATATTTCTGAAAGATTTTTACCCGATAAGGCTATAGATGTACTCGATGAGGCGTGTGCCTGTGCTAAAATCCGTTGTAGTACGGGAGTTCTTACAAAAGATACGGAATATATAAATATGAATACTGCTAAATGTCGGCTCAGCGGAATAAGAAAGATTATCAATGGTAATACACGTCCGAGGGTTCTGAAAGAAGATATTATTTCAGTTATTTCTATGAAAACCGGCATTCCGCTTGATAAGATAAGCATACGTGATATGCATGAAATAAACTATCTTAAAATGAAACTTTCTGAAAGAGTTATCGGACACGAAGACGCTATAAATAAGATAATCAACGCCATATGCAGAGCAAAATCAGGATTGCGTGACAGTAGCAGACCGACAGCATCATTTTTGTTTGCAGGTTCTACAGGTGTCGGAAAAACTGAACTCGCCAAGGCTTTGGCTGATTGTATGTTTAATTACGGAAACAATCTCATAAGAATAGATATGTCGGAATATATGGAAAAACATTCCGTATCTAAACTTATCGGAGCACCTCCAGGATACGCCGGTTACGACGAACAACCCAGTAATTTATGTGAAAGAGTTCGCCGGAATCCTTATTCTTTACTGCTTTTCGACGAAATAGAAAAAGCTGATATTGAAGTTCTGAACGTACTTTTACAGATACTCGACGACGGAATTTTAACAGATTCCACTATGAGACGTGTTAATTTCCGTAACTGTATTATAATAATGACTTCAAATATCGGTGCTGACCAGTTAAGCCGGAAATCTCTTGTAGGATTTTCTGAAAAAAGCGATACTGTTCATGAAGACTATGTTTTAACAAGATTACGTGAACATTTCACACCGGAATTTATTAACAGAATCGACGAATTAATAGTGTTTCGTCCGCTTGAATCTGAAGATTTAATGAAAATAAGTCGGATAACTCTTGAAAATCTCCGTATACGTGCAAAAAGTCTCGGAATAGAACTTACTTATTCACCGGACGTTGTAAAAGCTATCGCAGAAGCCCGTGAAACTGAAAAATACGGAGCAAGACCGATAAAAAGACGTGTCACGGAGCTGGTAGAAAATGAACTCGCCGGAATGATAGTACGGTCTGAAATCCGGAGCGGTGAGACTATCAGGGCAGAAATAAAAAACGATAAAATTTTGTTCATGAAAACCGCCAAAGTATAAGAAAAGGGAGAATTATTCTCCCTTTTTTCTGCGTTTTATGAGTATAGCCGATGTTGCAACTAAAATAATTGTTCCGCCTGCTCCTGCCATGACAGGTATTAAATTTTTATCTTCCTGTATTTTTGTTTCTGTACCATCTTCTGAA
>CAMWUB010000080.1 GCA_947177345.1 uncultured Ruminococcus sp.
CTCCAAAAATGTACTTAACTTATTATAACATAAAATTTCCGATATTCCAATAGTTATTACAAAAAAATCCGCAAAAAACTCCCCGTCCGGAAACGGAGAGCAATTTTCATTAATATCCGAGGTCTTTCATACGTTTCTTGAAATCGGCATTTACTTTAGCCATTTTTTTCTTATCACGAGCCATTTTCTTTAATTCCTCTTTGGAAAGGTTTTCTTCAGCAGGTTTACTTACCGGAGCAGGTTTTGACATATGACTATCTTCGCCAACAAATTTACTTAATCTCTGTCTGAATTTGGATTTACCCTCACCTGAAAGCGGTACAGAACCTAACGGTACTGAACCAGTACTGTTCATATAATGATGCGATACATATGGTGCTGGCTGATGCGGTGATACACTATTGAGTGGCTGGCTTGGTATCGTATTCTGCGGATATGGTTGCGGATTATACGGAAAACTTCCCTGATTCATGGGCTGACCATACTGCTGATAGTTCTGTGACTGTGTATAGTTCTGCATATTATCCGGCTGTATAAACTGAGGATTCATATTATTCTGTTGTGAATATGGATTCTGCTGTGGATAAGGATAACCTTGTTGTTGAGGATACGGATATCCCTGTTGATACATCTGCTGTTGTGGGTACTGATAGCTCTGTGACTGATAATTCTGCATATTATCAGGCTGTATAAACTGAGGGTTCATACCCTGAGGCATAACAGGCTGTTCTGGTACCGGATTCTGTATCTGTTCCTGACTTGCTTCTGATAAGGTGTGAACAGGTTCTACAGGTACGGAAGGTGTATCATCGAAATCAAAACCGAATTTTTCTTCAAAACTGAACGTATCGCTGACAGGTTCTTCAGAAAATGCCGGAACTTCTTCAAATGTGGAAGTTGGTGTATATGCCGGTTCTGCTGACACTTCATTATTTATGCTGTATGCTGAAACGGTATCAAGTTCGCATACTTTAACGGCTTTATCGACAGATACAGCTACTTCACATTGATTATTATTTTCACTTATTCTGCAAAGTATATCAACAGCCTCACTGCACGGAGGGCATACGGAATTATCAGCGATTGAAACAGTCATCATCTGCCTTACACATGAAACACCATCGCAAAGCATTGACATCAGGGCGTTATATTCAGCACACGCTTTAGTCACTGTTCCGTTACTTATTCTTATACCGGTAACACCTGCATATATATTACCGCTTTCGGTAACGACTACGCAAAGTGTAGAATCCTTTTCTTCTATGGTCTGACTTCTGAAATTTTTTACTTTTTCAACAAGTTCAAAAGCCTTGTTGTATAATTCAATTAATTCCACCTGAAATCAATATCCTTTCATAAGTATTCGGGAAAATTTTAAATTCCTGTTTCAGCAGAATGTTTTCTGCTTTATTATCTGTACATATATAATTATACTGCATTGCAAAAGATTTGTCAACAATAAAATTATATTTGCAGTATAAAAAATTTCACGGTCCCGAAAAAAAGATCGTGAAATAATTTAATTTATACACTCGGACTATAGAAACAAACTTTATTTTTTCCGTTGTTTTTAGACATGAACATAGCTTTTTCAGAACATCTTAACATTTCCTCAGCTCCGGAGGCATCACGTGGAAAAACAGCAACTCCGATACTTGCCGAAACATTGATATTATTTCCCTCGACATTTACAGGTATATTGAAAATACCCTGAATCTTACCGACAAAATTAATAATATCCTGATTACTTTCCCTTGAATCGAGAATTACAGCGAACTCATCGCCGGTTATTCTGGCAACAAAATCGTTATCTGAAACAATTTCTTCAAGTCTTTCAGCGTAAGCCTTTATAAGTTCGTCGCCTGCTGTAAGACCGTATATATCATTTATTCTGCGGAAATTGTCAAGATTGATACATATAACTGTACACTGTCTCTGTTGTGTAATATTCTCCTCAAGATTTTCCATGACCGGAATATTTTTTTATCTGATTTATTTTCCATAATTACTTCCTGTTCTGTCGGACTTAATTTTCTTCGTATTCATAACGTGAGTTATTCATTGAATTTTTAAGCCTTTGTTTTTCCATACGGGCTTTATGTTCCGCCTTACGTATGGAAGCGTGTATTTTATTGACCTCAACCTGTTCCTTAAGGTCTTCGAGCTTTTCGGCAAGTACTTCGCAATCGAACACACACGCAAGTGAAGTATCGTCCTGTGTACCGCTCTGAGCCCTTTTTGAAAGATTCTTCCGTATGGACGGACTGAACGCATCTATTTTTATAAGCTGATTGGCGAGAATACTATGATAATCAAGGAAATCCTCGTCACTTCTGAACGACGTATAAAGACCGTCAGTTGAAACAAAGACAGCTATCGGCTTTTCGTCAATCGAGTAAAAACTATGAAAATGATTTATAGCCTGACTGTTACACATAGAGGCGGTAATATTAGCCGGTGCACTTTCTTCATATGCTATAGGCATTTCAGCGGCGGCATCTTCGCATATAAGTACAAGACTGCCGTCACCTATCTGTGTTCCGAATGTGAACTTTCTGCCCATTACCGCAACAATAAGTGTAGTACCGTAAACCGATTCAACTTTTATACGCCGGAACTCTTTTTCGGTAAATTTTTCCTTTTCCTTATCGGTATATGGATTACGTGTATAATGATGTATAACAAGTCTGTTCCAACGTGAAATAATATTCTTTTCAATTTTCTTTATTACACTATCGGGGTCATGCAGAAAACTTTCCTCAAAGGCATCAGGATTTTTATAAAATTCCCCGACTGCATCGAGTGCCGCTTTTACAGCCATTTCAGAACCCTTATCGCTTCTGAAATGCTTTTTACTTCCGTGACCGTCCGCAACAATGGCAATACTGTAATTTTCATATATCCTGAAAACTGACGAATCCTGACAGACAGTACCACTTGTAATATGGCTTGCTCCGATAACGGTATGCGAAAAACCATTAAACATTTATAAGCACTCCTTTCGGTCAGTACATAGACGTATTACCAGCCTGAATCGAAAGGTACTGAATCCGGATAATCCTGCGATTTTACTAAATCCTGAATCTGCTGACCGAGCATCTTCTGTTTAGCTGCATAAACGTCCTGAGCACTGAGTTCGTGACTTGTATCGTCAGCAAGGGTCATACTCTTACTGCCTATCTGTGAGGAAGTAACAGCAACAACTTTTATCATCTGTGCAAGCTGTCCGCCTGAATAAGCGTGTACTACTGTATCTTTAGTACCAGTAAATTCAGCTAACATATCGTCATTGGCTTCCTTGCCGATACCTAATGCGGCTTTAAGTCCGAATTTATACCAGCTGTTTTTCTGAAGTGCTTCAAGTCCTGCCTTGTAATCGTCTGACGGATAGCCGTCTGTCATGAGGAACATTACAGGGGCAAAAGACAGTGACGGTGAACTTAAAAAACTGTTTCTTGACATTCTTATAGAAAGCTCCTTGAATGCCTCACCCATACTTGTAACGCCGTCGGCTCTTAAACGAGTCCATTCAAAATCCTCAATTGAAACAGGTTCGGAATACATCCACATAACGCTGTTTGAAAAAGTAAGTACAGCAACCTTGACATCTGTATCTGCCTCACCTACACGGCGGATTTCCGGAATAAGTTCCTCCATAACCGTATTTAATTCACCCATTTTAGTGCCTTTCATACTTCCTGAAGTATCAATCAGGAAAAATATTACAAGGCTTTTTTTAGAAACGCTTGTGGCACTGAGCGGGTCATCGTCATCAAAATCAAGCATATTGTCAAAATCTTCATTTTCTGTCATTTTTACATCATTTCCGTTCATAATTTACATACTCCCTTTCCTATCCATTGTGAACCACCTTTTAAACTTTTCAGTTTAAATATGTGCATTTACATCACCGAAATCAATTTCAAGCCCTTTCCATAAGGGGAAACCTTTTCCGTGTGCTATATCATAAAAAACACCGTCAGGCATTTTTACACGCCATGTTCTGCCGGAACTGTTCTTTATACCCAGCATACCAGGTTTTAACTTATTTTCAACGAGTTCACCGACAACTGTCTGAAAATCGTCAGAACGTGGATTTATTTCACATTCATAGAACTTACTTCCGACATAAAGCGGTATACGGTAATCACGACTACTGAACGCAAGGCTGACATATTCAGAACCACATTTAGGACATCTGAAAGTTGCGTCGTCAATTTTTTCAAACATAGAAGTGAAATTAGCTCTTCCGCACGTGCAGACGATTATTTCAGAACGTAGTCTTATAAAGAGTTTCTGCCATTCGTTTTCAATAATACGCTTGTTAGGTTCTCTTATACCGGTAGTGAATGAACGTATAAACGCATCACGGACATAATCCGGATATATCCGCCAGAACTTTATTACATTATCATGTATGCCACGCACCGGACGGTTTGAAGTATCGTCGGGGTCATATACAAATACAGCCTGCTGTCCGTAATGTTTAAGTTCAGAAGTTTCCGTCAGGCAGACATCTTTTACAACTTTTTCGCCTTCCATAGGGTCGCCACGGAAAAGTAACTTGAAAAGTACTACAGCAAGAGAATATTTATCTGTCTGAACGTTAGGTTTTGCAATACCTCTTACGACTTCCGGAGCCATATAACCAGGTTTACCGCCTATGCCGAAGTTACTTCCGTCCGGAGCTATGTTATCACAGTCACAGACGAGAATATCACCTGTATTAACGTTGATAAAGAAACCACCGTCATTCAAATCCTGATAACTTTTACCTGCTCTGTGAAGCTGGCGGAATGCATTTACTATATTTATCACAGCCGTAACCATAGCGTATAAACTCACAAACTGTACAGAAACTTTTTTAGCACGTCCGGTGAGTTCGTCAATATCAAGCCTGTAGGTATTCAGAATATCCACGAACGAATCATAACCCTGCGGTCTTAAATCCATTATGTAACCGAATGTACCCATACCGTTTTCTTTAGTGAGGTACTTAGGCCATAGGAATTTTTCACTCGGTGCACCGTCTTTTATGTTGTTTTCGATATTCTTGCGGAATGCTCTGGCGTTCTTTATTTTGTCTATATCGTACCACTTAAGAGCGTAATCAATACCGTTGAAGTCAACGAGATAAACAATACCCTGTCCGCCACTGCCGAGAATTTTCTTTACAGTAGCGAAGCCACCGTATTCCATTTCAACCTGTTCGCCGATTTTTAATTCTATCAATTATATTCAGTCCTTTCTGATATTATTTTTATGTATTTATTTTGCTGAAAGGCGTTCCCTTTGCAACCGTTTCAAACTTTATACCAATATTCATACAGTAACGGTGTACGTATGAATTTTCATAACATTTTATAACAAGTGAAAGACAGTTAGCAAAAGCACCGTCATCTATGAACTTTACATTTTCGGATAAAAACAGTTTACGGAGTTTTTCGCAACCTGAAAACGCTTCCTTGCCGATACTGCTTACACTTTCCGGAACGTCTATAATTTCAAGACTATGGCAGAAAGCAAAAGCATTATCTTCAATTTCAAACATACCGTCAGGAAGTCTTACAACAGTAAGTTTACCGCACGACTGAAAAGCACCTGTTTTTATTACCTGTACAGATGCCGGAATATCAACACTTTTCAGGCGTTTGCACTCTGAAAATGCATATTCACCGATAGTAATAAGTGTAGAGGGAAGTTCAACAGCTTTCATGAAACCGAAACCGTCAAAAGCAAAACTATCGAGTTTGTTATATCCCTCAGGCACTTTTACAGTACCTTTCAGCCTTGATTTAGCTGCATCGCCTTTAGTGAATACCTTTTCAAACATAGGAACAGGATTTTTTCTGACGGGTTTTGTCTGCTGATTCGCCATACCCGCACCAACGGAGTTATTAAAGCCACCTGCTCCCATACCGTTATTGACAGCAGTATTTTTAGGTTTATCAATAATTTTCGGAGTATATTCCCAGCCGAGCATATATGCAAAACAGACAATTACAAATTCAGAAGCATTTTCAGAAAGAAACATTTCAGAAATCATATATTCCCTTGCCTTCATTATCGCTATTGACTGCTGTTCACTTTCCCTTAGCATATTTGCAAGTATTCCGGCTTGTAACATATTTCTTAACAGACGACATTCTTTTTCGTATTCCGGAATATAGTCTCTTAACAATGAAACAAATTTATTTGAATCCCTTATAATATCCTGCCCATGTTCAGTAATCATTGATTTCAAGGCACGTTTTATATCGGCAGTATTTTCAAATCCTGCAACATTACGTGATACAGGTGTACCGCATTTAAGGCATACTTCGGCATTCGGGCTAACTTCATTCCGGCATCTTTCGCATAGCATAACAAATCCTCCTGTTTTATGGTAAAATTTATTTCTGAATTTATTTTTACAATTTAATCAACGCCCGATATTTCAAAGGCGTAAAGCGGAAAAAGTTAAAAAAACATATTCCGCATATAAATGTGAATATAATATCACCTATTATTGAAGTATACCACGTATCCGCAAAAAAGTCAAGAGTTAACAAAGATTTTAACCAAATTTTTATATTTGTTACAAAAATATAACTCTCAGTATATGCATAAC
>CAMWUB010000081.1 GCA_947177345.1 uncultured Ruminococcus sp.
CCGGAGAGAATTTCCCTCAGCGATAATTGCGTAACTTTTCAGGGGGAGAAAGTCGAGACTAATCTGCATAATTTCTTCCGTCTGCTTTAACATCTGATGCTCGGCAATCCATAACGCCGTTTTTGCGACAGATACCGCAAAATCGTTGATTTCGATACCGTAAAACTGACCGATTGACACCATGACAGGCTTCAAATCGGCGGAAAGCATGGATTGTCCGTAAACCTGACCGTCGATTACAACAAGCTGTTTAATTGCTTCATTTTCGAGCTTCCGGAGCGACAAATAAGTTTCCGTCAGGAAATTTCCCGAACCACAGGCAGGGTCAAGAAACGTAAGACCGGCGAGTTTCCGGCGATATTCGTTCAATCTGTTTTCACGGGCTTTTTTAGTCTTAAGAGCCTTGATTTCTTCGAGTTCAGCGGTCAAATTGTCGAGGAAAAGAGGGTCAATAACCTTATGGATATTTTCAATACTTGTATAGTGCATACCGCCGGAACGTCGGGTATCAGGATTCAGCGTGGATTCAAAAACCGCACCGAAAATAGTCGGCGAGATTGCAGACCAGTCAAAACCGGCACTATCGAGGATAATTTGCTTGATTTCCTCCGAAAATGACGGAATAATAATATTATCGTCAGCGAAAAGTCCGCCGTTGACATACGGAAAAGCAAGAAGTTCGGGGTCATCGTAGCGGTCACGGTTTTCGACCGGCGTATTCAGCATTTTAAATAAAATTTTTAACTCTCTGTGCCACTTGTTGACCGGAATATTTTTCAGATAGTCGTGAAACATAAGCCGATTGAAAACGTCGGAATGTTCAGCATAAAAGCAGAATACCAATCGCACGCAAAGTATATTCAAATATTTTAACGTTTCAGAATCTTGCGGATTTTCGTACTGTTCAAGGAGTTTATCGTATAATTTTCCGACGATTTCACCGGCTTTCAAGGAAATGTCCGTTTCTTTTTTTATGTGTTCGCTTTCGGTACTGACAAGAAACTGTAGCCGATAATATTCTTTAGATAAATCTTTTAAGAAAATCTGTTCCGGTTCGGAGTTAGGTTTTTCCATATCGTAAACGAGGAACTCAGAAAAGTTGCAAGTTATTATCCAGCGAGGTCGTCGGGAATACGGCAATACCGCAGAATATCTTACCGCCTGTTGATAAGGAGTCAGAAATGAGCCGTCAGATTGCGGAATACCTTTTCTGAGGTCTTTTCCTAAACTTTTCTGCTCTATAAGAACGTGGGTAGCCTCAATGTAGCCGTCAATAAATGACGTGTTATCCAGTTTGACACGTTCCTCAAAAGTAATAAATTCGGAAATATTGTCCACTCCATAGACATTTTGCAGTAAATCAATCCAGAATATCTGACTTTCGCCCTTCTCGTAACCTTTACCGTTCCACCGTTCAGCGAACTCTTCAGCAAATTTTTTCTGTTCTTTATCTGTCACAAAAATCCCTCACAATCCCGATTTTTACAAAAATTATATCATAATTATCCGAAAAAGTCAATATTTACAGAACATTTCCGTAAAGCTGACATCTGTAAATTCTCTCAGAAAAGAAATATCAGAGAAATTCAAACCGTAATTCTGCGATTTATCACGATTTTCAACACCTGTATAAAGATAGTCAAGTTTTTTCTGTGAGATATGTTCAGTCCGGAGCTTTTCACGGTCAAACCCTTTTTCTTTCAGGTGAAATAATGCGATGCGTGAAAGCTGTACCTGTACCGTTTTATAACTATCGGTATCGGCACAACGGTCAAGAATGTCCAGAATATCAAAAATAGTGTCACTGTCGAATTTCTCAATAGAATCATTGGCAGGCTCGTAATTTATATATCGGTCATTGTTAAGAAACTGCACTGTACAATTAGTATAAGCAAAAATTTTCAGCTGAGTTTCAAGACTTACTTCACTGCCACGTCTGAGACTTACCCAACGTTGAGAAAGTGAGGTCATGGACTTGAAAACACTTCTTTTTCTGCTTGCCTCCGAAATTATCGGTGCATCATCGTCATTTATGAAATAATCAATCGGAACGTCGAAATACTGAGCGATTTTTGAAATCATATCCAGATTTGGCATACCGTCATTCACCCATTTTGTGACCGTAGCGGATGAGATTTCCAGTTCTTTCGCCACTGCTCTCGGCTTGACTCCGTGTTCGTCACAAAGTTCATTGTATTTCTTCCAAAAAACAGTCATGTTATTACCTCCATATTGTACACAATGTCGGATTTTATAAATAATATTATTTCCACTTGACAAATGATACTAAAGTAGCATATAATATATTTATAAAATCGTTTAGTATCTTGATATGATTTATTATAACACATATTTTCTTTTCTGTCAAGACAAGTATAAACGATTTAAGATAAAAGAAAGGAATATAATGCCTATGAATGAAAATGAATGGTCAATGCCAACGCCATTACGTTCGGACAAATCAGATTTGATTCACTATCCTGCAAACGCACTTCCACCGATTCTGCGTGATATGACTTTAGCAATCGCTGAAAGCACATCTACAGATATTGCAATGGCTGGAACAGCTCTGATTTCCTCAATAAGCTACTGTTTTTCGGGAGTTTACAGAATGTCGGGAAAATATGACCATACCGAACCGCTTGTAATTGATGCACTCACGATTGCCGAACCGAGTTTTAAGAAATCTCCCGTTATTTCGGCAATAAAACGTCCTTACGTACAGTTCACGTATGATTGGAACGAACAGAACAAAACCGATATTTTCAGGTGTCAGGCAGAGCGAAAAATTCTTGAAAGTCAACTGCTTGCACTGGAAAAGAAAAATGATGTAACTGCTGATGAAATTGCCAATTTAAAGACAAAAATCAGTAACATTCAAGACAATAATTTCCGCAGAATCGCTGTTGATGACGTTACACCAGAAGCACTTGTGCGATTGCTTTACGACAATAAGTCTCTGCTGATGATTTCGGACGAAGCCGGTATGCTCGGAAATTTTAACGGTCGCTACTCGAATAACATTCCGAACCTTGATTTGATACTCAAATCATACAATGGTGAAACTTATATCAGTGACCGTGTCGGCAGAGACAGTATCACATTGAAACGTCCGTATGTGTCGATTTGTCTTGCGTGCCAGCCTTATGTGTTCGACAGCATGATAAACAATACGGCATTCCGTGGAAGTGGTTTGATTTCAAGACTTATTTATTGTTTTCCAAGTAGCAATATCGGACAGAGGAAGTACGACACTCAGCCAATACCGAAAAATATCGCTGAAAATTATCAGCATTTGATTTACAGACTTCTGCATAAAAAATTTACATATTATGACGAAAATGAAACATATCTGCATTTTGATAGCAAGGCTTTTAAAGAATTTGTTGATTATTACAACAATTTCATTGAAAAAAATCTGCTCACTGAAATGGCATTCTGCCGTGACTGGGGTGGAAAATATCATGGTCTGATTCTGCGAATCTGTGGGATTATTCACTGCGTAAAGTGCGAACTTGATGATAAAAATCCTGCCGAAGTTCATGTAAATCTGGACACGCTTTGTTCTTCGATTGATATTGCGAATTATTATCGTGAACAGGCAATTTTCGCTTACGGACAGAGTGATATTGATATTGGAACGGTCAAGGCAGAGAAGGTTATTGAAAAAATCAAATCGAAAAATATTTATAAAATCCGTCAGAATGACCTGTACAGAATATGCCGATGTACACTTTTCAAAAACGCTCAGGATTTCAACGAAACCGCTGAAATGCTCGAAGAATACGGCTATATCCGTCGTGAAACTGTCAAGGGTGCGAACGGAAACAATAAAAGTGGAATCATGATTTATATAAATCCGAATATCTGAACTATCAACATTTTTGATATTATCGACGATATTTAAAATCTGTTGATTATGCTGATAATGTTGAAAGTTCATGAATTTCATAATGATTTTTTTGACAGTTTTGTCTTCCGTTCAGCCTCGCAGAGCGCCGTGTACTTGTGATATTAGTGGTCACACTGATGTCGCAAGTACTAAGGCGTTACAAACGGCGTAAGCCCTTTGTAAATCCGGCTATCCAGTCGTTTCCTGCAATAGCAATTACCTACTTATAGAAAGGAAAAATATGAATTATAAGATAATATCATTCGGACAGGGTAAAGGTTCAATCGCACACAACAACAGAAATTTTATTGCTAATAATGTTGACAGAAATCGCATTGCTAACAACGTGACATTCATTTCAAAACCTATCGGTGAAGTGTACGAAGAACTTTTCGGTGGAGCGGTTACGAGATACAATGCCCGACAGAAAAGAAATGACCGGAAAATTCATGGAACTTACTATGAACACCTATTTCATTGTAAGCCGTCCAATTCTGTATTGACTGCGAGCGATAAGCGAAAGAGTTTCTATGAAGATGTAGTCCAGATTGGAAAAATGGAAGATTCCGGATATGGAACAGAAGATTTTCAACTTGTTGCCGATTGTCTGACGGAATATATGAATGGTTTTCAGGCAAGAAATCCGAACTTTCATGTATTCAATGCCGTTCTGCACATGGATGAGGCTACTCCGCACCTGCACATTGATTACATACCAATCGGACATTATAAGCGTGGAATGGATATCCAGAACGGTATCGCCCAAGCACTCAAGGAAATGGGGTACGGTGACGGAAAACAGGCGATTGCACGTTGGAGAGAAAAAGAAGTTGAAGTGCTGAATGAAATCTGTCGTCGGCATGGAATCGAACCGTTACCGCCTGAAAAATCACGTGGAACTTTAGAAGTTGCCGAATACAAGGAGCAACGCAGAAAAGCTGAACATCTTGCAGTTGAGAATGAAAAATCGCAGTCTGAACTTGATGAACTTAATGAAGAATTGAAAACAGCTACTGAAAAGAAAGTTAAAATTGTGGAAATTGACAGCATAGAGACGAAAAAATCCCGATTCAGCAGGAATAAAATTTCTCTTTCAACGGAAGATTTTCAGAACTTATCAGACCTTGCGAAAAAACAGGTTGCAGGCGTAAAACAGACTAAGAAGTTAAAATCCGAAAATGTAGAACTGCTGAAAAAAGTCACCGATTTGGAAGTACAGGTTAAATTTCTGATCGCTGAACTTGATAAATACAAACAACCTGCTCATTGTTCTCGTGAACAGTTGAAAAAAAGTGCTGAAAAAGTTTCGGAACTGGAGCAGTTAAAGTCAAAATATAGAAAGGCTTTAGAATTTATAAATTCCCGTGCCTTAGCGACTGAATTTGAAATATATAAAAATCATTCTGTAAGAAAAACAGAACTTGAATAAAAAAAGAGAAAGCAGGGGAAGTACCTGCTATTAAGGAGAAAACTATGTCATCAGAGAAAGATAGAAAGAATGGCATTGAAAATGCGACAAAAGAGGAAATTTATGCAGCTTTAAAGCTGATAGAATGTCTTTATAAGAACGGCGAAATCTCAAAACACATCTTTACAAAAATTTTTGATAAATACTGTGAAAAACATCTTGACAAATGAAAAAATATGCGCTACACTATAAATATCAAAATTAGGAAATAAAGGAGGAATATATATGTACAGCTATAATGACACTTTTTCCAAGAAAAATGTAGTTATTTATGCAAGAGTTTCCACAGAACACGAAGCACAGCTGTCCGCACTCGAAAATCAGCTTGACTGGTATAAGCCACTTCTTGCTATGCACCCTGAATGGACTTTTATCCGTTCTTATGTGGACGAAGGTATAACAGGAACATCAGCACAGAAACGTCCGCAGTTCATGAAAATGTTAGCTGATGCCGAAAAAGGTGAATTTCAGCTTATACTTACAAGGGAAGTTTCAAGATTTGCCCGAAATACCGTTGATACATTACAGTATACAAGGCAACTGAAAGCTATGGGAGTTGAAGTTTACTTCATTAACGACAATATCAGGACTTTTGACGGTGACGGAGAACTCAGACTTACAATTATGGCAACGCTCGCACAGGACGAAAGCCGTAAAACTTCAATCCGTGTGAAAAGTGGTCAGCAGACTTCTATGGAAAACGGCACATTTTACGGTAACGGAAATATACTCGGTTACGACCGAAAAGGTAAAGACCTTGTTATAAATCCCGAACAGGCTCGGACGGTACGAAAAATTTACGACTGGTATCTTGACGGAATGGGTGTAAGACAGATACAGTTCAGACTTGAACAAGAGGGTATTCTTACTTCAATGGGCAAAAAACGTTGGTACGAATCAAATATCAGTAAAATTCTGCGTAATCCATTCTATGCAGGAATTATTGAGTATCACAAGCAGTTCACTCCCGACTATCTCGAACAGAAAAAAATAAATAACTTCGGTGAAATAGAACGTCTGAGGGTACGTGGCAGACACGAACCCATTATTAGTGAGGAAGAATTTAACAAAGTACAGGAAATTATGGAAAGCAGAAGAATAAAAAATCCGAATAACAAGACAGGTCACAAAGAAATCGGAAAAAAACCTGTTTCTGACGTATGGTGCAGACTGCTTGTATGTTCGTGTGATTGTACGTTCAATCGGAAAGTATGGCATAATTCTTCAAATGGTGTACAGT
>CAMWUB010000082.1 GCA_947177345.1 uncultured Ruminococcus sp.
TATATAAATACAGTTCGGAATGGGACGGAACTATAGATATTCCTGAAGATATTTCAGTATGGAATAAAACTAAAAGTTTACCGGAAAAAATAGTTTATCTCTTTGAATATGACGGCGGTGATGTATATTATATTCAGAATAATATGCTGTTACCGTATGGAAATAGAATTTCTAAACCTATGTGTAAAATTGTTTACGACGGCGAAAATGTTCCCGATTGCATGGGCAACCATAATGAGTTGTGGGTAGATTTGAATACTCCTTATACTGAACATGAACGGGAAACAATCAGAAAAACTGCCGGATTTCTGCATGAAAACATATCGGAGCAGGAAATTATTGATATATTTGACAACTGCGGATATGACAATCAGTATATTCTCGACATCTACAGATATTCCGGAAAGGAGTGATTTTATGATTACAGATATAAAAAAAGGCAGATACGGCATTGAAGGAAAAATATACTCTGAAATATTCGGTACTGAAATGGAAGTCATAATTGACGAGGAATGTAGTATCGAATATGCACAAAAATGTGCGGAACACTTCAATAATCTGAGTGGTGAAATGGTTGAGACTATCTGCAAAGGTGCAAAATCCTACTGTCTTGACTTCATGGAGCTTGCATACGGTGACTGGGACGTGGAATTGACAATACCTGTAAATTCTGAAACTCCGCCACTTGAAATGCTGAAATGTTTCAGACCAACTGTACTTATAATCGAAGCACCCGAAGACGAAAACAAAATCGGCTATCAGCTTGAATGTGAGTGTGACTGGGAAATCGAACACGGCATGGAAATTGACATACTTGACGATAAAGTTTATATTTAAGTTCATGCAATGGCTATTCGCCGTGGTATGAATACGAAGACGACGACGAATCAAATTATATAAATAAAATATAAAGGAGAATGATTTATCATGAAGAAACTTGATATTGCACAGGAATTAAGTTCAAACGCCTACCCCGGCAGAGGTATCATTATAGGCAGGTGCGAGTGCGGTAAATATGCCGTCACAGCATATTTTATCATGGGCAGAAGCGAAAACAGTCGTAACCGTGTTTTCGTCGAGGAGGGCAGAGGCATACGCACAGAGGCTTTTGACCCCTCAAAACTCACAGACCCACATCTTATTATATACGCTCCGGTACGTGTTCTCGGTAACAAACTTATCGTCACAAACGGAGACCAGACCGACACCATTTACGACCTCATGGACAAACAGTACACTTTTGAACAGTCGCTCCGTAACCGTGAGTTTGAAGACGACGCTCCGAACTATACACCAAGAATTTCCGGTATACTGCACTTTGAAAACGGCGGATTCAATTACGCAATGTCAATCCTGAAAAGTGCTGACGGTAATCCGGATTCCTGTCTGAGACATACTTTCACATATAGTAATCCGCTTGCCAGTGAGGGACATTTCATACACACGTACATGGGCGACGGTAATCCGCTTCCGAGTTTCGAGGGTGAACCTAAACTTATCGCAATAAAGGGCGGTATTGATGAATTTACTGACACCCTCTGGAACAGTCTTAACGAGGATAACAAGGTATCACTTTTCGTACGCTACACAAATCTTGAAACAGGTGAAGAGGAGACAAGAATTATAAATAAAAACAAATAATTAAATAAGGTCAGAAAAAAGGAGATGACCATTTTATGACGGAATTTCTGAAATGTCCGAACTGTAACGCACAACTCCACGCAGAACCGGACGATAAAATTATAAAATGCGAATACTGCGATTCCGAAATAATAATAGACAACAATATTCATAGAACTCCACCACTACAACCGGTAAATAATTATATAAATCCGGAAAATACTGTAATTACCGGCAATTACAGCGGTACAGCACATTACGTAAATATCGGGAATTATCCGGAAGACCTGAAAAAATGGAAGAAAAAATTTCATAAAAAGCTGATAATACAGGCGGTACTTACGGCGTTTTTCGGCTTACTTATGGAAACAGATGCGGAGGGTTTAGGAATACTGATGTTTCTTATCGCAACTTTCCAGTCATTCCGGTTACCGATAAAACTTTCCCACGAAAAACCGCTTCTGCCGTACGTAAATAACAGCCGATTACTCGATTTCCTGAAGATGTATCCGGCATTTGCGGGGGCGTTCTGGGGTGGTATGATAATTATTATGATGCTTCTTGAAATGTGACACAACTATTTATTAAAAAAATTAAAATATAAGGAGGACATTTATTATGTCAAAAGAAATGCAGTTAAAATATGGCTGTAATCCGAATCAGAAACCGTCAAGAGTGTACATGGCAGACGGTTCAGAACTTCCAATAGAGGTTCTCTGTGGCAGACCAGGTTATATTAACCTCCTCGACGCTCTCAACGGCTGGCAGTTGGTAAAGGAACTCAAAAAGGCTACCGGAGTATGTTCCGCCACATCTTTCAAACACGTTTCACCAGCTGGTGCGGCAATCGGAAGACCACTCAGTGAAGACCTCAAGAAAATTTACTGGGTTGATGACCTCGGAGAACTCACACCGCTTGCGAGTGCGTACGCAAGGGCAAGAGGTGCTGACAGAATGTCATCATATGGAGATTTTATCGCACTTTCCGACAAGGTGGACGTTTGTACCGCTAAAATGATTCAGCGTGAAGTTTCAGACGGTATAATCGCACCCGATTACGACGACGAGGCACTTGAAATACTCAAATCAAAGAAAAAGGGTAATTATTGTATTCTGAAAATAGACGAAAATTATACACCTGCTCCGATTGAGACTAAACAGGTTTACGGTGTATCTTTTGAACAGGGCAGAAACGAACTCGATATTAACAAGGAACTTCTTTCAAACATTGTAACGGAAAACAAGGATATTCCGGCTGATAAACTCGACGATTTAATGATTTCGCTGATTACTTTGAAGTATACGCAGTCTAACTCCGTATGCTATGTAAAGGACGGTCAGGCAATAGGTATAGGAGCAGGTCAGCAGTCGAGAATACACTGTACACGCCTTGCGGGTCAGAAAGCTGATAACTGGTGGTTGAGACAGTCTCCGAAGGTAATGGGACTTGATTTCATTGACAGTATACGTCGTGCAGACCGTGACAACGCTATTGATGTATATATCGGTGACGAATATGAAGACGTACTCCGTGATGGTGAGTGGCAGAAAATTTTCAAGACCAGACCGGAAGTATTTACAGTCGAGGAGAAGAAAGAATGGCTCTCAAAAAATACCGGAGTTTGTCTCGGTTCAGACGCATTTTTCCCGTTCGGTGACAATATTGAACGTGCTAAGAAATCCGGCGTTGAATATATCGCTGAACCTGGTGGCTCTATCCGTGATGATAACGTCATTGAGACCTGCAACAAATATAACATCGCTATGGCGTTCACAGGAATCAGACTTTTCCACCACTAATCCAAAAAAATCCGGAATGAGAATTGCAATAATTATTATTGCAGTTCTCTTGATACGGATAAAAAACTGATTTCAGACATTTTTCTGTTTTCGTACATACAAATAGGAGAATTAATATGCAGAAAGAAAAAGCAACAAGAATTATGGAAATTATTTCTACTATAATCTTCGGTATCAGTATACTTATAAGCTGTATATTCGTAATCTTTTCAAAGTATATAGTTATAGACCCGCTTGCCAATCCACAATCCAGCCAGATATTTTATGTTGAATTTATTCCTTTTATGCTGATTATAGCTTTACTTCCTTTATCATTATTTATATTGACTTTAATTAATGCGTTATCAAAAAAAGTTAGTTATAACAGAGGTATAGTAACAGTTATATTAACCTTTATTTTCAATATTTCAAATAAAGATATAGCAGAAATAATTATTAATAAAAACACAACTATGTTAAGTCTTATTTCAAAACCATATACAGCTTCACAGGTTTATCTGATATACAATAGAATATCTCAAATACAACAACGTATGAATTTTTATGCTATAATTCTTTTTGTAAGTGCTTTATCCGTTGAAATCTATATGTCAAAACGACTGACTGCTCAAAAAATAGAAGAAAATAATGATGAAAAAATCCAATAATTTATGACAGGAGGTTATTCCAATGAAAAATATACTTGTAGTCGGCGGTGGTGGTCGTGAACACGCCATTATCATGAAACTCGCCGAAAGCAAACACATTGACAAGCTCTACTGTACACCAGGTAACGCCGGTATCTCAAAATATGCGGAGTGTTTCAACGTTTCCGCAACTGATATTGACGGTGTTGTAGCACTCGCTAAGGAACTCATGCCCGATATGGTAGTAGTCGCACCAGATGACCCGCTTGTTATGGGTATGGTTGACGCTCTACAGGCTGAGGGATTCATGACTTTCGGACCAAAAGCCAATTCCGCTATTATAGAGGGTTCAAAAGTCTTTTCAAAGGAATTAATGAAAAAATATAATATTCCGACTGCTTTCTATGAGGTCTTCACGGAAAGCGACAAGGCTATTGAATATCTTAAAAAACAGAATACTTATCCGGCAGTAATAAAAGCAGACGGTCTCGCACTCGGAAAGGGTGTCATAATCGCACAGAACGAGGAAGAAGCCATACAAGCCGTTCACGAAATGATAGATAATCTCAAATTCGGAAAGAGTTCCGCAAGAATAGTTATCGAGGAATTTTTAACAGGTCCGGAAGTTTCTGTACTTTCATTCACGGACGGAAAAACCATTGTACCTATGATTTCCTCTATGGACCACAAACGTGCTTTAGACGGCGACAAAGGTCTTAATACCGGCGGTATGGGTACACTTTCGCCTAATCCGTACTATACCGAGGAAGTCGCCAAGGAATGTATGGAAAAAATATTCATACCTACCATGAACGCCATGAACGCTGAGGGTAGAACTTTCGAGGGTTGCCTGTATTTCGGACTTATGATTACTCCGAACGGTGCAAAAGTGATAGAATATAACTGTCGTTTCGGAGACCCTGAAACTCAGGTAGTACTTCCTATGCTTGACGCTGATTTATATGAAATCTTTGAGGCAATCTATAATCACGAACTCGACAAGGTAGACATTAAATGGAACTCCGGAAGCTGTGCCTGTGTAGTAATGGCAAGCGGTGGTTATCCGGAAAGCTATCCTAAGGGTTTGGAAATGAACGGTTTAGACGATAAAGGTCAGATTGAGGGCTGTTTTGTATATCATGCCGGAACTAAACTCTCTGAAGACGGAAAATTCCTCACTAATGGCGGACGTGTTATAGGTGTTACCGCTAAGGGTGAGACCTTACAGCAGGCTCTCGACAAGGCATACAACGGCGTTTCAGAAATCAGTTTTGAAAATGCTCACTACAGAAAAGATATCGGACAAAGAGCATTAAAGGCTATCGGATAATGGAGGATATGCATAAAAAGCTCGATAAAGGGCTTAATCTCGGACTTATCGGAAATACATTGTTTATAGTATTCAGTGCCGTATGCTTTATATATTATCTTGTATATGACCCGGAAAGTATTTTTTCCAAAGTGCTGGAAATCACGGCTTATGTATGTGAATTTTCCGGATTTGGTGTGTTAATTTTATCTGATATACTTATAATAAAAACCGCTCGTATGCGTGACTGGTTAAAAATAGGATTTTCAATATATATTGTCGTTGAGGCTGTCATGATGACGTTTGAATTAAATTCATACAGAATAGATTTCTATAAACCTTATTCCCTGCTCCTTGCGATAATACATTCTATATTTTCGGCAGTAGTATGCTTTACGTTCCTTACCCTTGACCCCGATAAAAAAGCCTATGAAGTCATTGTTATCATATGTATAGGAATTATTCTCGGCGGTATGCTCGGAAACGTAATGGGCATACGGATTTATTTCAGTATATTCACAAATTCTATTGCATATACGATACTTTTTTCCTCGATAAAGTTCATGCTGAAACGTGAAATAATCGAGATTGACTGTTACGGCGACAGGGCAATAGTTAAAGAATACAGAAGCACTTTCTTTGAAGAGTGATTTTCATAACCGGAATTTTTTTAAAATTCCGGTTTTTTTCCGTGTATTAAAGTTCTCCGGAAGCATATAATACAAAGGGCAGTTCCCATTAAAATTATCGGAGGTATTTTTTCATGTACGGATTAACACCATTTGGTCATACAAGCCTTTTCAACTTCTTCAATGACGACTTCTTCAACGATACTATGCAGACAAATTCATGCAGAACCGATATAAGAGACACCGGCGACAAGTACGTCATGGAGGCTGAACTTGCCGGATTCAACAGGGAAGACATCAACATTGATATAAAAGATTCCTATCTTGTAATTTCCGCTGAACACAAAAAAACTTCTGACGACAAAAACGATAACGGAAAATATATCCGCCGTGAACGTTCCTATAGTTCATATAAGCGAAGTTTTGATATTTCTGATGTAAACACCGATAACATCAATGCAGAATACAAAAACGGAATCCTTAAAATTGACCTTCCGAAAAAACAGCATCAAGAACCCGTTTCCAGACGGCTTGAAATAAAATAATTTAATTTTATTCCGGATAAAAAAGAACTGTTTTTTTACAGTTCTTTTTTTACGCTGTCTTTTTT
>CAMWUB010000083.1 GCA_947177345.1 uncultured Ruminococcus sp.
ACTGAAAACTTATAAAAAAGTTAAAAAATAAACTTTTATGTTTCATTTCTTTTTCAACGTGTCCGTTTTTGACAAAATCTACTTAGGTTTGGTATGACTCTCCGAAGACGTAAATTTCCCGCTAACGTACGGGTATAAATCAAATTTTTAGGCGGTCAGTCCGTACCGCATTAAATTCAGGCTTGTTTGATAATCTCTGTCAATTGTATTATGACATTCAGGACATACATAGACACGTTCTGAAAGTTTCAAATCTTCCATAACAATAAACTTTGGTTTTCGGTTTATGATTTCAGAAGTGGTCTGATGCAAATAATTATGACGAATATTTGTCAGTCTGTGGGTAATTTTTAAAAGTTTTCTTTCACTTTTTACAATATTGCGTGTTTTACGGTAACATTCTCCTTTCTTATTTTTTAAATATTTTTTAGATATTCTGCAAGTTTTATCCAATTGAATTTCTGCTTGTTTCTTTTCTTACTTGTTGTAAGTTTTTCCAGTTTTACGTGAGTTTCTGTAAATTCAATCTTAGCTGTATCAGCGTAAAAACTGGGTCTTAACTTTCTTCTGCTTTTGAATTTCGGAAATTCTGCAACGCCTTTGAAGAAGTTCTGATATTCCTTTACTGCATCTTTTACTGCCTGTTTCGGAATATTGTTGCTGTAATCATTCAACCACTTATATTCTTCTTCCGATTTCATAACAGTTAAAAACCTCCTTTTGATACGGCGAATGACTATACATTTACTATATTATATCATAAGTTTTTTAATCTGTCAAAAACCTGCTCATAACAAAATTAATCCCCTGTAGCTGAAGACAGGGGATTTTATAATATATATGATTAAACAAGTTTTTTTATTTCTGCTATTTTCTTTTCAAGACAGGTTTTAAGATTTCTGTTATAGGAATCAACAAGCCCCTTTATATAACTAAGTGCACCATCTTCTATATCACTCTTTGCGTATCTGAGGGCATTTCCTAAATCGTTTCCGAGTTCTCTTGAAGCATCACTGGCATTATAATTATATATTGATTTGCCTCTGTAGTCTTCCATATCGTCCCAGTCTATGTACGTTTTGTATTCGGAAGCACTATAACTGAATTCTCTTTTTACGATTCCTATGAAGTTATCTCCAATTATCTCACCACGGTTAAGCATTTTCCATACAATATCGTTTGTATCGGGGTATATATCAAAGGAACAGAAATCTGAGGAAAGCTTTCCGGAACTAACCAGTACGGAAACAGCCTTTAAAACATCGGCTATCTTCTGGTTATTTTTTGAGTAAACACTTGTACTGTCTGTAGTATAATAAGGTTTTATTTCAGTAACTCGGTAATCTGTTATTCTTTCAAGAATAAGATTATCAACCTGTGAATAACATCTACTTACAAAAGCATCATAACCTGCTCTTTCAGCCTGTGAGGAACTTCTATAACTATATCCGCTTACACCGGCACTCGGAACATATACATTTCTTGTATAAGCCTCATTGAAAGCAATGTCATTTCTTGTGACAGTTATTCCGGATTTTAAACTTTCAAGTTTACTTATATATTCCTGAATAGTCGTTTTAACATTTACTTCTGCACCGAGTTCAATAGCCTTTTCAGGACATGACCTGACAGCAGATAAAAGTTCTGCTGTTTCGTTGACACTCGAAGAAACAACTTTTACATTTCCGGCGGAATCTTCCGTAAAATATGCAGGACATTTTACAATACATACTCCACACTGATTACATTTTTCATTGATTTTAATCTTTTTCATTTCAAACACCTCATTGATTTATTATTTCGTTGATTCTGGTGAGATAATCTTCACCGGTCTGAATCATTTCAACTGCTTTCTGAGCTATTTCGCCGTTCTCGTCGAGTACGGGAATATCAAGTAATTTAGTTATTGCAACTGCAAAATTTACGCACATCATGAGTACGGTTTTATCGTGTTCGCTGTATTTCCGTATATCAAGACCGTTATTTCCGATTATTTTTTCTGATTCGGAAATTATACCTATAAACATAGCGTTCATATTCATGAGAAGTCTTGCTATTCTGTCGGAACGTTCAGTTATAGCGTCGTATACTTCCGCAATAGACATAGCCTGTGAATACACTGCATTTGAAGCACTTAACTGACTTCTTGCGGCGGAAAGATTACGTTTTGAATCCTCAACCATCATACCGGAAAATCCTTTAAAGATTATTCCTGTAATAAGTTCCTTGTCTGTGAAATCCTTTTTTGCGACAACTGAAATTGACTGCAACATACCGGATTTTTCAGCATCACTGAACGGAATCATTTCAAAATTTCTGTCTTTCTGCTGAATGTTTATTTTCTGAATCTGTCCGTATACCTCAACGAACATAGGCAGACTTGAATTTATTATAGCCTTTTTCTTTTTAGCGACGTTTTCAAGACGCTTGTCTGCAAGATTACGCTTCTGAGCAACTAACTGCTGTGCCTCGTACTCTCTTGTAAAGGCTTTACTATATTTAGCTGTTGCTTCAGCGTCCATTTTTAAAGACTTGTTACCGTCATAAAACATCTTGCCTATTGCCCCACCTATTGCCATTTCAATAAGCATTATAACACCTCCTAAAAACTTAATTTCAAAGTCATATCAAGCTGATTTTCCCATTCATTGAGTGAATGAAATTCAGCTTTTTCGCCACATAGTGAAAGAACTTTATCAAGACCGGCAACCATGCCCTCAAGGTTGAATGAATCTTCAGATGATGACATAATAAGCTGTCTGAAAGCATCTTCAACAGTGGAATCCCATTTATCAAGGTCTTTCTGTACCAGTTCATGAAACTTTATACGCTGATATTCCATTTCAGCGACGGCTTCACGTGAAATTTTTTTAATAACGGCTTCATTTAAAAGATAGCTGTTAAGACTTCTGTTTGTCTGATTAATCATATCGGCAACCTTTACTGCAATATTCATTATGACAGGAGCTAAAAACGGTACAGAAGTACTTACTACTGCTGATATTCCGACTGCCAAGCCGTTCAGTAATATTTCACCTGCAAACTGTTCATCCGTTATTTCACCGTTGATATACTTCAGCGTTGAATCCCCGATAGCTGTTCCCAGTACAAGAATCTGTCCGATACCGTTCTGTGCAACAATACTACTGAGTAATTTATTACCGCTTTCTGCAAGAATCTGTTCAGCGTTCTGTGCAAGAAAATTACGGAGATGTTCCATTACCTGCTGTTTACCGCCCTCAATAGCAGTATCAATAACAGCTTCACCGGCATAATCAAGAGTATCTTCGAGTGATTCGCCTTCAATAAGAAGTTTATTAAGACTTTCAGTGATTATATTCATTGCCGAACCTTTAACCGATTCAACTGCACCCTCTGTGAATTTTCCGGCTACATTCTGAGCAGTTTTCTGAGCAAATTTTCCGTGCATAACAGCATGGTCTGCGAATGTTGCTGAATTATCTGCACTTTTCGAGGCGTTTTCACTTTTCGACAATATCTGAAAATTTTCCGGAGTATTAGCAATTTCTTTCAAATCGGAATCCGAAAGAAAAGGATTATTTTTAGCATGACTATGTAATGATTTAAGTGAAATTTTATGGTCAGTTTCAGCGGTATGCCTGGCCCATGCAGTAGAAATATTTTCACCGTCTGCATTTTTCATATGATACTTATTCTTTGCTGATTGCGAATCTCTGTGTATAACTGTACCTTTGCTATCGGTTATGGTTTTATTTTCGCCGAATACATAATCTTTATAATTTTCCTTGGCTTTTTTATCGTCCCATAAATTACGATTTCCGGTATATTCCCTTGTGATACCTGAATCACTGTTTTTTCTATCCTCGTCAGTCATATCATCATCTGCTTTCATATCATTATTTTTTAATCAGGATAAGCTTATAAAAATTGTATCATAATATTCATAATATGTCAACCCTAAAGGCAAAATAAAATTATCTCTTAAGGGATTTGAAGATATATTCCAAAAACAGTAAAATATAATAAATACTGCCTTCAGGAAAGAAAAGAGGTAATTATGAAAGAAAATCGCCAGACTATATCAAGTATTATCGGTGAACGTATCCGCAGATTCCGTATGCAACAGAAACTTACACAGGAAGAACTTGCATTCAATTCTGAACTGCATTCTGCATATATCGGAAAAGTGGAACGTGGTGAAAAATGTCCTACTATAGAAACACTTTACAAAATCGCTAACGGTCTGAAAATACCACTTCATAAGTTAACGAATATATCATCAGGAACTGAAACGGAAAAAAATGATGCAATGCATCGTATACAGGAATCTCTTGACGGACTAAGCACTGAAGAAATGTTGAAAATCGCTCAGATAGTGGAGCAGGTAGCAGAACTTATGCATAACCATTCCTGATAGTTTCTTCCGAATCCTCATACTTAAAGCCGAAAATATCATAAAGACGTATAAGAAGCAGAGCATTATTTTCAGGAATATTTCTTAACTGTTCTGCTTTTTCGGGTTCTCCTATTTTATCAAGAAATATTTCAAGTTCGCCGTTATAGTAACTGTAAATCAGTTCTTCCATGCTGAAACATCTCTGAAAATCCATAAGATTTTCAATATATTCACCATTCATTAACATGTTCCCACCTCCTGAAAAGATAATACCATAAAAAACAGAATAAGTAAATACAAAACAGTTCCTGAAAAATTAAAAAATTCAGGAACTGTTTTATATTGACATTAATAAAAATATACAGGAAATTAATTATTTTAATTTTTATAATTTAATTTTGCCCTGTACTTCAAAGATTATATTTACAGCCTGCTCAACAGTCTTATCCGGAAGCAAGAAGCAATCAGCATCAATTTATCTGAAAATTCAGTTTTGATATTATTATTCAAGATATTTCTTCTTCCATTCTATAAAGTGTTCAATAATATTGCCTGAAACATCATTGTAATCGTATTCCACTGAAAATTTACCGTCTGAACTTACTTTCATAGTCATGACATACCATTTCTGTTCTTTTGATAACTTACGGCGTTCAGGGTATATTTCCCTGTCAATTTCAGAACAGACATTATTAATCAAATCATTTGAAACTTCAGGCATATCAAAGTAATCAATATACTTACCATTTCCGTTATCAACATAACAGGCTATACTATAACTGATTTTATCATATTGTACATAAAGAACAATCTTATTCCAGTTTTCAGGAAGTATTTTTTCAATTATCGAAAAAATATTCTGATATGAAATATCATTCATTATCAATCATCTCTTTCTTCATTTGGAAATCTTTTTGTCATCTTTACTCCTTCTACACAATAAGTATATACAATTTGTGCCGGTCTTGCGGAATCTTCCGGATATAAAATCTGTATATCAACTTCTACTTTTCTATCTTTCTTCACCTGCTCTGCAATCTGGTTTTCAAAATCACGGTATTTATTTCTGTTTACTTTCCAGTTCTGCGGAATAATATTTCCGATAGCGTTAATAGCATCGAATTGTCTGGCAATAATATGACCTCTTTCATCGCCTTCCTGTTCGTCCCCTTTGCCGATATCCGATAAACTACCATTAATAGCACTTTTATTCTTATTACTTATCCTTAATACTCCCGAAGCCGATATTATACGGCTTTCGGAATCGGTTTTATAGGTATATCCCTTTACTGTATATTCAGTATTCGGCAAAAGTTCCTTATCAATACGATAAACATTGTTATTGTCATCTAAATAGTGTCTCTGACCGTTTATAACAGTATAACGTAATCCGCCTTTAAGACATCTTACATTTTCATATATGTATTTTGCCTTTGAAACAATACTTTTTTTCAGTCTTGAAAAAGCATTTTTATTAATATAATTTACTTTTATATTACTGTTTCTTGCCTGAGGAACTATTTTTTTAATCTGATTAGGTTTACTGCTTACCGGCTTACTGACCGGAATATTATTAATATTCTGCTGTGGTTTCTCTGTTGGTATGACCTTTATCATAGTACGGGCAGTCACAGATGATATATTACCGGAATTATTTGCTTTTTTTACATTCGCACTGACAGGTTTAATACTTTTCATCTGTGGATTTGATTTACTTACAGATGTTGCATTTTCCTGACGACTTCCTACCCCACCTACATGAGCAGTATTATAAACAGCTGAACTTTTATTATAACCTCCTCTTACTGAACCTGTTCCGCCTGAAGATGATACCGATGCAATGGAAATCCGGCCGCCAAGAATACTGGCGGCTTCCTGAAGCTGATTAAGACCTTGTATATATTTATCCTGTAAATCCTTACCAACAGACGCATAACGTCCTACCATACCCGAAGCTATAATTATATTCTCGTTTTTTGAATCAGCTGATTTATTTATATCTTCTAACAATTTATTTTCTTCAGCCATAATCTTTTCAAGCTGTATTTCAGC
>CAMWUB010000084.1 GCA_947177345.1 uncultured Ruminococcus sp.
CTCCTGATTATACACTTTGCAGATAAAAACAATATTTATATTTGTTATTAATGTTAAATTCAAGAAAAATCCGGTTATTATTATTGACATCTTCCGCTATATAATATATAATATAAATTAATATTTACATAAATCTTCAAAGAAAGGAAAATGTTTATGTATTGCAGTTTCTGCGGAAATAAACTCGATGATGATGCTATCTTCTGCCCACTATGCGGTAAAAAAATAAAACGTATTCCGGAAACTCAGATAAATCCCACGCCGGAAACACCTGCTCCGGAAACTGAAACTACACCGGATTCAACAGCAGATATTCTCTATACTCCGGAAAATAACTCACAGCCGGAATTTTCACCCGAAAATACCGAAAATAATGTCACTGAAGATAATTCAGAAGAAAAAGAACTTGAAAATTTTTTCGGAAGTATTGAACCAATCCAGCATATAAATCCCGAACCGGATACGGCTGAATCGGAAGAAATAGAAAAAATGAAAAAAATTATGGCGGTCAATACCCGTGAACCTCTTCCGGATTTGGTTCTCAGAAAAAAGAACGAAGTTAAAAAAGAAACTCTACCAGAAGAAAATTATACTGAAACTCCGAAGCCATATAACAGACCTTCCGGCGACCCTTATAATGATAACTCTGCAACACAGTATATACCCTATGAAGATATTAAGGAAAATTATAATAATCAGGATAGTTATGAAGATGACTATAATCAGGATTACGAAGAAGATTACAACGATTATCCCCCAGATTACGAAGAGCGACCACCTTATTATGACCCTCCGCCATACGAAAACATACCACCATATAATCCGCAACCGGTTAGGGAACACAAAACTGTAAGAGTAAGCGGATTCAGATTATTCAGTGCCTGTATCGTGACTATTATTTCTTTGATTCTTTTAACAGTGCTAAGTATGTTATTCTGTATAAAACTGGGATTTTCGGGAGCATCTGTCGAAAAGGGTATTAAAAAAATCGACATGGAAAAAGTTCTTGACGCTGAATACAATAATACTTATGATGTCAATGAATATCTTTACAATAAAACAAATTTTTATAATATAACTTTCGGTATGGCTGACCAGAACGATTTCAGAAATTTTGTACTTGGTCTCGATATACCAGATTTCATGGGCGAAAACGTCCGGATATATGCTGATTACTTTCTTAATAACGGTCAGAAACCCACCATTACCAGTGAGGACATAGCAGAATATATGTTTAACCAATCCGGTTATAATAATCTCAACAGATACGATTTTTCAGATATGATATATAATCTTACCGACGGTCAGACAGATAACCTGCTTTCTTTGGATTCATGGAAAGTCCGGACAAGTTTTGACTTTCGTCTTCTGAATTATATATTTTCACCGGTTACACTCGGAATAATTCTCGCACTTATTTGTGTCTTCATGATATGGATTGCGGTTATCGTGGACAAGCAAGGCAGACATCTTACAGGATTCTATACTACTATCTGCATAATCAGCGGTGTAATCCTGCTTATTACAGGTGCGGTATGCTTTATAGCTCCGCCGATTGTATACAGTCAGACAAATCACGTAATTTTCTATATTATTTCAAAAATACTGTCCAACTTCGATATATTTCTTATTGCAACGGGTACTTTTGAATTTATTATAGGAATAATTCTCAATTTCATAAGAAAACTTATAATCATAAATGACAGAAAATACAGGGACGGCTGAAAAACCGTCCCTTTGATTTTTACTTGTTTACTGAAAATATATCGGCGACTTCCGTCAATGTTATGTATGCAAGAGGGTCATGTTTTCTGACTATATTACGCATTTTCATAACCTGAAACCTGTTCACTACAAAGTAAAGAATTGTCCGGTCAGTTCCGGAAAAACCACCTTTTGCATCAATGAGAGTTATTCCGCATCCGAACTCCTCCATAAGTTCTTTACAAATCCTGTCCGGTTCGGAAGTGACTATCATAGCAGATTTTGACCGCTGTAAACCGTCTACTATATAGTCAACCGTCTTCATGGAGGCGACATATGTTACTATGGAATACAACGGAAGAATCCAGCTGTTTATAACAATTCCGCATATGATATATAACACGATATTATAGAACATCACAAAACTTCCGACTGATAAACCTATTTTCTTTGCGAATATTACCGCCATTACTTCTATACCGTCCATAGCTCCGCCGAAACGTATCGCAAGACCGCTACCCATTCCGGAAATCACTCCGCCAAATAATGCACATAATAACAAATCAGTACCCGCCAGCGGTGAAGCTATACTGACATCTACTGGCAGTACGTCTGTTATCAGCCACGAAACTACGGAGTATACACCTACTGTATATATCGCACAGAATGTAAAGCCTGCTCCCTGTTTTTTCAGACCGTACAGAAATAACGGTACATTCAGTATAACAAGAAATATCGACAGTGATAACCATTCCGGCGTTACCTGCGAAAGTAACATTGAAGTCCCTGATATTCCGCTGTCGTAAAGTTTTACCGGCATAAGAAATACTGTTATTCCGAATGCGTTTATTATTCCGGCAATCGTAAGCATTACCACATTGAACGGCTTTATTTCCCTTATGACTGAAAAAATTTTTTTCATATTATTCTCCTTTTAGTATATTTAACTTATTCTGAATACTTTAAGTATTATAACATATTTCCTGAATAAAATCAAGTTATTTACAGGAAAATAAAACGTATACCGGAAAAATCTTCATTGACAGTCGATAAGATACCATGATATAATATATATAATTTAATCCTTAAAGGAGATATTATGAATACATTAAAGGAAATTTACGCCTACAGACACATGATTATAAGCCTCGTCCGCAAAGACTTAAGAGGACGTTATAAAGGTTCTGTACTTGGTTTTCTATGGACTTTTATAAATCCGTTGTTACAGCTTATCGTGTATACAATGGTATTCAAGGTTATACTTAAAACCGATATTGAAAGATATTATTTATATCTTTTCATAGCCCTAATTGCATGGATATTCTTTTCAGCCTCCGTGACAGGTGGCTCAGCGTCGATAGTAGCACAGAAAGATTTAGTCAAGAAGATATATTTTCCTCGACAGGTCATACCTATTTCATACGTGACAAGCAGTTTTGTGAATATGCTTTTAAGTTTTATAGTCGTATTTATCGTGATTATATTTTCCGGAACAGGTTTCAGTTTTGTTGCGTTACTGTACCTACCGGCAATAATGCTTGTTGAATATATATTAGCACTCGGTACAGCTCTTATAACTTCGGCGGTGACCGTCTATTTCCGTGATTTAGAACACATTCTCGGTATAGTCACAATGGCTATGATGTATATGACTCCTATCATGTACGATAAGTCAATAGTACCGGAAAATCTTTTACCGGTATTCAATCTCAATCCTATGACACATATTATTGACTGCTATCGTGATATTCTCTATTACAAAACAATTCCGGAACTTTCAAGCCTTATATCTTCGGTTATACTCGGAATAGTATTCCTTATCGCCGGACACTTTATTTTCCTTAAACTACAGAGACACTTTGCGGAGGAACTCTAATGAAAAGTGATATTATTATTGATGTCAGAAATATAACCAAAAAATTCAGGGTATATCTCGATAAAGGTTCACAACTTAAAGAAAAATTACTTTTCCGTAAGCGTACACGATACGAAGAACGCACTGTACTAAACGGAATAAGTTTTCAGGTACGGAAAGGCGAAGCAGTCGGGCTTATCGGTCATAACGGTTGCGGAAAAAGTACCACCCTTAAACTCCTGACTAAAATCATGTATGCCGACAGCGGTGAAATAGTTATGAATGGAAGAGTTTCAAGCCTTATCGAACTCGGAGCAGGTTTCCACCCTGATATGTCCGGACGGGAAAATATTTATACAAATGCTTCAATATTCGGACTTACCAAAAAAGAAGTAGATGCAAGATTCAATAAAATCGTTGAATTTTCTGAACTCGAAGATTTTATTGATAATCCGGTACGGACTTACTCTTCTGGTATGTACATGAGGCTTGCATTTTCGGTAGCGATAAACGTCGATGCGGATATATTATTAATTGACGAAATTCTTGCGGTAGGTGATACGAATTTTCAGACAAAATGTTTTAACCGTCTCCGTGAACTCAAATCACACGGAATGACTATTATTATTGTCACGCATGATTTATCTACTATTGAAAAATTCTGCGATAAAGCCATATGGCTGAATGACGGTGTAATAGTACGTGAGGGACGTTCCGCCGAAGTTGTAGACGCTTATTTCAGTTTCATGAATGACAAAAAAATTGAACACGAATCAAAAACAGAACCTGAACCCGCTCCGGAGCAGGTCTCCGAACCTGAACCGGAAGAAGTAACTGAAGTTTCCGAAGAAGTTCCGGAAAATAATGACAGTATAGACTATTCTGCAAACCGTTTCGGACTTAAATATATCGAAATCAAAAAAGCTGAAACGCTGAATCACGAAAACAAAGATATAAGAATTTTCCGTACCGGCGAAAAACTTACAATAAAAATACACTATCATGTAAATAAAAAACTTGATGAATATGTTTTCGGATTCGGTTTCTACGATTTGGACGGAAAATGTCTCTATGGTAACAACACTCAGCTTGACAGAATGAAAGTAAATCCCGAAAAATCTGACGGAATCATTTCCATTGAAATAGAAAATCTGCCGTTGCTTTCCGGAAAATATATTCTTAACGTTGCCGTGGTTGACGTTGACGGCACACCTATGGACTTCTACCGTAATTACTGCGAATTTGAAGTAATTTCCGATGACAGAAGTACAGGTTTTTTCAGTATTCCGCATAAATGGAGGTTATAATCTTGAGTATAATTTATGACGAACTCGAAACAGATATTATTATTAAAAAACTTTCCGGAAATAATGAAATTATTCCGCAGAATAATTTTTCCGGAAATATAGTAAATATAAAGATGCTTGATTCACTCGACAGAATGAACAGAACTTCTGTAAACCGTTCATACCGTCCCATACAGGCGGACGGCTTTAAAAATAAAATAACCTGTCTTATTAAAAGACTTATCCGCCGTATGACGTTCTGGTTTGTAGAACCCTGTATGATTCAGCAGACCGATTACAATTCCGCAAATAATGTTTTTTCAGCGGAAGTGAACGCTGAAATAAATACAATAAATTCACGTCTTGAAACTATTCAGGAACTCGAAGGCAAAATAGCTGAAATGTCAGAAAAAATTTCCGAAATGAACAGATATATCGAAAAAACTGATAAACATATCATACAAAATGAAACATATATTTCTGAAATGGAAAAATCAATGAATGATATGCGTAATTCACTCGAAAACATTAATATGACCTTTTCGCAATCCGGTGAGGACAGCATTATAAAATACATTTTCAATACAATGGGTCGGAAGATAGGAACTTATCTCGATTTAGGAGCGAATCATGCTTTTTATCTGAGTAATACGTATAATTTCTATGCACAGGGGGCAAGAGGTGTGCTTGTTGAAGCAAATCCGGAACTTGCAAGGGAATTAATTGAAAAACGTCCGGAAGATATTGTAATAAATAAATGTATTGCAGAAAAATCCGGTGAAAAACTTGATTTCTATATAATGAACGGCGACGGTCTTTCAACAACTGATTATCAGTCAGCACTTAATTTCATAAAAGAAAACCCTGCTCTTGCGATAACTAAAAAAATCACTATAGATTCCATAACGATAAATGAAATTATTAAGGAATATTTTCCGGCAACTGCACCCGATATTATGAATATCGACATTGAGGGTATGGAACTTTCAATACTTAAAATGACCGATTTTGAAAAATTCAGACCACTTGTCATAATATGCGAAATGATAGAATACCGTAACGGTCTGCCAGCCGGTCAGAAAAATAATGAAATTATTGAACTGATGCAGAAAAATGATTATCGGGAATTTGCATTTACCGGAATAAATTCAATATTTATAGACATTCGACAGGAGGATATAAAATTATGAATATCGCTTTTGATTCTATAGCGATTCTCGGCTATATGAGCAGGAACAGAGGTATCGGAAATTATGCACTTAGTCAGTTTACCGGTATAGTTAATCGTGACAGTAAAAATAAATATTTCTTTCTGAACATGATTGACCGGAATTTCAGTCTGTCACCGATGATAACAAACAGTAATTTCACGGAAGATTTTATAGATACCGGAAAAAATAACGTCCTGCTCCGGAATGAAATATACAGCGATATTATCGGAAACGTAATAAAACGATATATCCGTGAAAATAATATAGATATTTTCTATATAACGTCGCCGTTTGAATCGGCATTTATACAATACAAAAAA
>CAMWUB010000085.1 GCA_947177345.1 uncultured Ruminococcus sp.
GATTTTCTGTGCAGACGTTTTCCGGAACTAAGGGAAAAAATAATCGCTGAAAATAACTGGTCAGGTGAAAATCTTCCTCACTGTCTTTTCGGAAATATTATCAATCCGCTTGTTACTGAACTGCTTAAACAGGAAGACTATAAAAATAATAACCTGCTTGAAAGAATTTTTCGTATGTATGAGGATTTGGCAGAATATGGCGATACAGAAACTAAAAATCTTTTACAGGTGACTTTGCTTGAATACCTATGGGACGAATATATTATATATTCAAGGGCTTCTGAACTTATGGGAAAAAATACCCGAATCATAAACAGATATATTTCAGATTATTTGAATATTCCGAAAAAATTTTAATTAAAAAACTTGCAATTTTTTCTGTTATGTGATATAATCGTATATGAGCTATGGAAGGAAAATTTTTTATCTAAGGAGTGAATTAATTGATTCTGACAATCACCTATACCGGACATAATACACAGGATTTAGGGTATCTTCTGCATAAGAATCCGTACAGACCTCAGGAATTTGAATTAAATTCAGGTATGGCTTACGTGTTCTATCCGGAAGTTTCCGACGAAAAAACCACAATGGCGTTATTACTCGACATAAATCCGATTGACCTCGCCAAAGGTAAACAGGGTTCTGCTACTGGTGGGCTGTTCGATTACGTCAATGACAGACCCTATACAGCGAGTTCTTTTCTGAGTACCGCTATAACAAGAATCTTCAACACCGCCATGAATGGTAAATGCGACAAGAAACCTGAACTTGTCGACACACCGCTTGACCTTACAGCTAATATATATTCCATACACGGCACGGAAGATTTTGCACGTAAAATTTTTGAACCGCTCGGCTATACCGTGAAGACTTCAAAGAATATCCTTGACGAAAATTTCACTGAATGGGGTGAAAGTCCGTATATAAACCTTGAAATTTCCGGCAAAGTAAGATTAGCTGATTTACTCAATCATATATACGTGCTTATACCGGTATTCGACAGGCAGAAACACTACTACATTGACGAAGCAGAAATTGATAAACTCATTTCACATGGTGGCGAGTGGTTAGCGGAACACCCTGCAAAAGAAGAAATTATTTACCGCTATTTCCTCATGAAAAAGAGTTACGCACACAAAACTATTGACCTGCTCACAGAAGAAGAAGAAACTGAAGAAACGGAAGAACCGGAGCAGGTTGACAAACCGGCAGACGAAAAAAAAATATCCCTTAATATGCAACGTCTTGAGACCGTTAAAAATGCGGTACTCGCAAGCGGTGCGGAAAGCGTTATAGATTTAGGTTGCGGTGAATGTCGGTTGACTAAAATGCTTCTGGAGCAACAACAGATTAAAAAAGTAACTGCTATTGACGTTTCAGCCCATGAACTCGAAAAAGCTAAAAATCGTCTACATTACGACACCATGAACGAACACAGACGTAATAAACTTACACTCATGCAGGCATCGTTGACATACAGGGATAAAAGATTTTCCGGTTTCGACTGTGCTTGTGTAATTGAGGTAATAGAACACATTGAACCGTCAAGACTTCCGGCGTTTGAAAGAAATGTTTTCGAGTTCGCTAAACCGGCGACGGTAATTATTACCACTCCGAACAGGGAATATAATTCCAACTATGAATTTATTCCGGACGGTCAGTTAAGGCATAATGACCACCGTTTTGAATGGTCTCGTGAGGAGTTCAGGAAATGGACGGATTATATCTGTAATAAATTCGGCTATACCGTGACAATATCGGGTATCGGCGATGACGATTCTGTACATGGTACACCTACACAGATGGGAGTGTTTAAAAAATGCGTATAGAAATACCGGAATTTTCGCTTGTCGCTATGATTGGTGCAACGTCAAGCGGAAAAACTACATTTGCTAACAATAAATTCAAGCCTACGGAAGTATTGTCTTCTGACTTTTTCAGGGCTATGGTTTCCGACGACGAAAATAATCAGAGCGTTTCCGGTGAGGCTTTTGATTTACTTTTCTATGCACTGAAAAAGCGTCTCGACTTAATGAAACTCACTGTTATAGATGCTACTAACGTACAGCAATCCGCACGGAAAAAAATTCTCGACTTCGCCCGTGAAAATGATGTACATAGTGTGGCGATAGTCCTGAACGTTCCGGAAAAGACGTTACTTGAAAGAAATTCCGCACGTGAAAACAGAAGACTTCCGGAAAGAGTAGTCAGGAATCATGCAGACCAGCTCCGGAGGTGTATGAAAAAATTAAAGCGTGAGGGCTTTCGGTTTGTGTACGTCCTGAACTCACAGGAAGATATTGATAATGCTGAAATTATCCGTACTAAGCTTTGGAACGACAAAAAAGACCAGTCCGGAAGTTTTGACATTATCGGCGATATACACGGTTGTTACGGCGAATTACGTGAACTTCTCAATAAATTAGGCTATGTCGATAACGTCGACGGAATACCGGTACACCCTGACGGCAGACGGGTTATTTTCTTAGGGGATTTCTGTGACCGTGGTTATAATAACGTCGGTGTGCTGAAACTCGCTATGAATATGGTTAAAAATGGTAATGCATTTTCGGTAGTCGGAAATCATGAAGTTAAATTAATTAAATATCTCAACGGTAAAAATGTAAATCTCACATACGGTCTTGACAAAACCGTCGGGGAAATAGAAAAGGAAACTCCGGAATTTAAGGACGAACTGAAAAAATTTCTTGACGGTCTCATAAGTCATTATGTTTTCGACGGCGGAAAACTTGTTGTTTCGCACGCCGGAATAAAAGAAAAATATATCGGACGTGGTTCGGGACGTGTCCGTGAGTTCTGTATATATGGAGATACTACCGGTGAAGTCGATGAGTTCGGATTGCCGGTACGTCTTGACTGGTCAGCCGATTACAGAGGACGTGCCACTGTGGTATACGGTCATACGCCGTGTGCAGATGTGACGGCGGTCAATAATACGTACTGTATAGATACCGGTTGCGTATTCGGCGGAAAACTTACGGCTATGCGATACCCTGAAAAAGAGTTCGTAAGCGTTGAGGCATACGAAAAATATTACGAACCTGTAAAGCCTCTTGTACCTGAAAAATCCGAAGATATTGGCGATATGCTTACTATCGGTGATTTTCAGGGAAAAATGAATATCCGTACTGAACTTATACCGTCAATAAATATCGACGAAAACAATGCAAATTCCGCCCTTGAAATAATGTCGAGATATTCCGCTGACCCTCATTGGCTTATATATCTTCCGCCGACAATGTCACCTTGTGAGACCTCTCAGACCGACGGTTATCTTGAATATCCTCCGGAGGCATTTGAATATTACCGCAAAAACGGTATAGAAAAAGTCATATGCGAAAAAAAACATATGGGTTCACGGGCAGTTATAATATTATGTCATACTCCGGAAACTGCTGTAAAGCGTTTCGGCATAAATGACGGCACAACCGGCATAATATATACTCGTACCGGACGGCATTTTTTCGATAATCCGGAAACTGAAACGGAATTATTAAAACGTCTTGACAAGGTTCTTACAGATAATAATTTCTGGAATGATTTCAATACTGAATGGGTATGTCTCGATACAGAGTTGATGCCGTGGTCTGAAAAGGCTCAGGGACTTATTAAAACTCAATACGCACCGGTAGGAAATGCCGGAAAAAATTCCCTCGATACCGCCGTGAAACTCCTTGAAAAAGCCTGCTCCCGTGACAGTGTAACGCCGGAAGTTTCCGCACTTACTTCCGGACAGAATACCGATTTGAATAAAATTCTTGAAAAATTCCGTTTCAGAAGAGATGCCATTGAAAAATGTGTATCTGCTTATCGTGAATACTGCTGGACTGTCAATAATATCGACGATTTCAGGATAGCACCGTTTCATATACTTGCGGTTGAAAATAAAGTTTTCGACAAGCACACACACGTATGGCATATGGAAAATATCAGAAAATATATCTGTACGGATAAAATTTTCATGGCAACGCCGTATATATGCGTCGATACCGGAGACGAGTCAAGCATTGAAAACGCTGTAAAATGGTGGTCTGAACTAACCGCATCAGGTGGTGAAGGCATGGTTGTAAAGCCGGAATACTATACGGCAATCACCGGAAACAAACTTCTGCAACCTGCCGTGAAATGTCGTGGACGTGAGTATTTAAGAATTATTTATGGTGCTGATTATCTCTATCCGGAACATCTCCAACGGCTGAAAAAGCGTTCACTTTCGAGGAAACGTACACTTGCTCTGAAAGAATTTTCACTGGGTATGGAATCGCTGAAACGTTTCGTAAACCGTGAACCGCTGTATAAAGTACATGAATGTTCATTCGGTGTACTGGCTTTCGAGAGCGAACCGGTTGACCCACGACTTTAAAGAGGTGATTTTTTTGACTTTCCGTGACTTGAATGCAAAAAATATAAAAATACATACTTATTCCAGAGCAGGTACGCTCCGTGATATGAATTTCCGTCCGGTTGAAGAAATTCCGGAAGAATCAGAACCGATTCCAGAAAAACAGGTAATTCCGCCACCTCCGCCGGTAATTACAGCAAGCCGTTATCAGAGTGTACCATTACAACCGGCGTATATGAATAATCCAATACAGAGTATGCCATTACCTAATGTACAGCATATCAGGACACAGCAAAGTGTATACGCTTCGCCTAATATTGCGAACCAGTTCATGAATTATAGTAATCCTGCTCCGGTGCAACCTGCTGTACCTGTCCCACCAGTTCCGACATCTCCGCCAGAACCTCAGAAACCTGACCCGTCTGAATTTGTTGAGGAACGCACTGAAACGCCTCCGCCTAAAATGGTGCGTGTGACTATACCGGCACATAAAAAAATCGACAATAAAAACAATGATTTCGGAGCGTTCGGAAGTACTTTCGACAATGACCCTGACCAGTCCACTATGATTACAGAAATTCCGGTAATGGATAATATAGATGATTATAAAATATGACTATCCGGAAAGGCGGTTATTTATGTACATTATGAAGCTGAAACCTGTTGTCAAGTCGTATCTGTGGGGAGGTACGATGCTTATAACTGATTATGGTAAAACCGGTGCTGAAATGATTTCTGAAACGTGGGAATGTTCCGTACACCCTGACGGTCTCAGCACGGTGAGAAACGGAAAATATTCCGGAAAAACCTTGTCTGAAGTTCTCCGCATACACCCTGAATATACCGGTAAAGCAAATACCGGTGAATTTCCGTTACTCGTGAAGCTGATAGATGCAGAAAAAGATTTGTCAATACAGGTACACCCCGATGATACATACGCCCGTGTTCATGAAAATCAGAAAGGTAAGTCTGAATTATGGTATATCCTCGATGCCGTGGAAAATGCGGAAATAATCTACGGTTTCGAGGAAGATATATCGCCTGAAACTGCACGGCGTATAGCATATGACGGTACTATTACAGAATATCTCCACCGTGAAAAAGTACATAAAGGTGATATTTTTTATATCCCTGCCGGAACTGTACACGCACTCGGAAAGGGTATAGTTGTTGCGGAAATTCAGGAAAATTCAAATGTAACGTACCGCCTTAACGATTACGGCAGAACCGACGAAAACGGCAGATTACGTGAACTTCATATTGAAAAGGCTCTTGATGTCATGAATCTCGGACGGGTTCGGAAGATGGGAACTGATTTTAAATTTCCGTTTACGACGGCATCTGTAAAAAACCATGAAGAATATACTTTCAGTGTCGGAAATAATTCTTTTATAATTCTGCTTTTCACCTGTGGCAAGGGTACAGCTGAATGTCTTTACAATTCCGTTGAGGTCAGAAAAGGTGACTGTATTTTTATTCCGGCAGATACCGGCAGGGTTATAATATCCGGCAATACTGAATTTATTGAAATTTTTTCCTGAAATATATGTCATTACTGCAAAATATCTGTATTTTTGCAGTTTTTTTTGTCTGATTGACATTTATGGTATATTGTGATATAATTATTTTAACATTGCAGGAGGTGTAAAAATGGATTTTAATATACCAATGAAAAGAACTCCGGTACTTGACAGCCGTTCACTTGCAGACAAAAGAGGTTTTATGAATATCCGGCAGAGTCTGGACAGAAACAGCCTTGATAATAAAAGTTTTGTGAAAACTCCACAGAGGACAGTTCCGGTAACTGAACCAGCTCCGGTAAAGCCTGTAAGAAAACAGCGTAATCTTCCGGCAGGAAATGTATATCTGAAGAAGGGGCAGAAAGTTCCGGTTGATAATACTTCAGTAATGAAAATAGCATTAGGCTGGGATATTCTCGACAGTCGCTGTGAACTCGACGGTTCAGCGTTCATGC
>CAMWUB010000086.1 GCA_947177345.1 uncultured Ruminococcus sp.
TGTCTGCTCTTTATAATAACATCTTCTACAATATATTTATTATATATTCCTGTACCGTCACTGTATATCTCAAATAAGAATCCATCATCATCACCATATGTACAACACTCCGCATTACTTATCCGATACCCGAATAAAATTTTAGTTTTCTTGTCCATGAAAATCACCTGTAATATTTTACCATAATTTAATACAAAAGTCAATAAAAATGACCGCCGGAGCGGTCAGATTTTTTTTTAATATACTGCCTGCTCCGGAGTTTCGGAAGTTTCCGGATTTTCGGGAGTTTCAGATTCTGTAAATTCTTCGGTAGGTTCTTCGGTTTCAGGTTCAATGATTGCTTCCGTTGCTGGTTCTTCGGTTATGGGTTCAATGATTGCTTCTTCGGGTTCTGTGACGAGTTTCTGATATTCCGAAACGTCATTGAAATAAACCGTATCGCATTCAGTGATAGTTTCAATATCTGCCGATATAAACTTATCGCCGGAGAGTGCATAAACGTAATCGCCAATATATACAGCTCTGCTGAAACCTTCAATCCATGCGTTATTTTCGGTACTGCTTATCTCACCACGGAATACAAATTCGCCGTTATCGAATGAGAAGAACATATATTTAGCAGTATTATTGAACTCAGTTTCTGCGTCAACATCATAGTAAACGTATTTTTCTACTGTAACTGGAATACCGATTAAATTCTTTTCCGGAGCTATTAACAATGCTTTACGCTCCCATACAGCTTCGGAATATAACCACTCGTCATCTGACCTGTCAAGTGTATACGTTGCAACAGCATTAAGATTATATGGGTCGGAATTATCAAACATTGTAAGTTTTATACCGGTCTCTATACCGTTTTCGTCGGCATTCACACCGAATCCAAGTAACAGACCGTCATTCCATTCCTGCATATACGTACTATATCCCAGTATCTTAAATTCGTCAAGTATAGTCGGATTGGTAGGATTACTGAGGTCTATGGCAAATAATGGGTCTGTCTGTTCATACGTTACGACGTATGCCATATCACCGTTGAATTTTACAGATTTTATTTCCTCGTCTATGCCGAAATCCTCTACACTTCCGACAACATTCAAATCCATATCGAGAACGTAAAGCCTGTTATCACGTTTTACTCTTTCCTGCGAATAATAACCGCTTTCCGCACCTGTAAGCGTATCCTTTATCCTGTCAAAAATACCGTCTTCGTCGTTGTAACTATGATAAACTTCTTTATACTCGTCATTCGTGACCGCTATTCTGAAATATCCGTTATACTCACTCATGGAAAACTGGTCGTTGACACGTCCGCTGACTGTTCCCGATGCCTCCGGAGTAATATTACCGCCGTTTATGGAAATTCTTGTAATGTCTGTATCGTCCCAGCCGTAAGTTGTATACATATTGCTACCGGAGCAGTATATTTCACCAATATATCCTGCGAGGGCTTTAGTATCGACTGCCGAAAATGTTCCGGATTGTGTCAGGTCAAGACTGCCTATTACCGTATAACTAAGATTATACATATCTTCAAAATTATCTTCCGGAAGTAATATATCTTCTGCCGGAATACATTCTATATCATACCCTACACCACACGTTGGTATATATTTTTCAATATCTTCCGGAGTGTCTATTCTGTAGAAATCCCATGACGAATAGCCGGTTATGAGATACATATATCCCTCCGGACTTATACGGACATCATTATAACTGCCCTCCTGATAGTATGTGTCGATAAGCTGTGGTGTTTCGTCGTTTGTATAGAAAGTCACAAAACAGGAAGTTTTCCAGTCATAATCTTCGCTTGCGGTATTATATCCGCTTACCGTACCGAGTACAACCAACATATCATTATATAAATACAAATCGCTTACATATACATCTGTTTCGTACTCGTCGCCTAAAAAACCGGAAACTGTATCATCAAGAGTTATTTTTCCCGAACCGGTAAATGTTCCATTGTCGACAGTAGCGTAATTTACAGAACCTACACTGCCCTTGTTTTTGTAGTCGTTATAGACGTAGTATATATTTTTTCCGTCGGTCTTGACTATATCCGCTTCAAGTACGTTTTCCTCCTGATTGTACGTTTCAGAAAATTCCGTACCTGCTCCGGCTTCCGATTCTGTCGGGACGGCTTCAATTTCTGCACCATTTACCGCATCAACATCATACATTGCCCCGTCATCAACTGCATCTTCTTCTACAGCTATTTCCGCAATATCTGCCGATACTGCACCGTCTTCCATAGCTCCGGCGGTCATTACACCATAAAGCATCGTATCGCCGTTATCTCTTGCGATTCCCCGACTATCTGCAACTTCCTTGAAAAGCGTATAAATCTGTTCGTAATTTTCCGCACCGGTCATATAACTACCGGTATCCGCCAACTGCTGAATTTCCGCATTTTCAGTATCTGTATCGTTTGCCCCTGCTATGTCATTATGGCTTGTTTCAGGCTTTTGTATACGACAGTTTACTTGTTTAGGATTTATTTTAGTATACGCAAAAGTTCCACCGGCGATTACCGCAAGTGATGCAACCAATGCCGTTATACGTCCGGCAACGCTTATATTACTACGCTTTTTTGATGGTGCTTTTTCGTCAAGCATTTTCCGTATATTTTCCGGTCTGAGTTCTTCCGGAACTTCTTCATTTTCAAGAAATTTTTTAATTTTTTCGTCGTTATTCATAAGAAAATCTCCTTTCCGTTTATATAAGTTCAATACGCAATTTTTCCTTTATCCGTGAAAGCCGTGAGCGAACTGTACCCGATTTTATTTCACATATTTCTGAAATCTCGTTGCTTGTATATCCGCCGAGTACAGACATTGATAAAATCATTCTTGACTGACTGTCAAGTTTATCCAGAGCCTCTTTCAATTCAATGGAATCATAATCAAATTCGCTTATATCAGGGAAATCATCTTCGATTTCTTCCGTAATATTGAAATATTCCTTTTGTTTACGCTTTATCTTTACAGACAGTATTTTCATTATCCAGTTCCGGAATTTTTCAGGTTCACGGAGTTTATCTATAGAACAGTATGCATCAAGTACAGTATCGCTTACAACGTCGCTTGCATCGTGGGCATTTTTCAGGCTGTACAGTGCTATACGGTACAGGTCTTTATATACGGTCTCATAAAGTCTCGAAAATGCCGAGGTATCGCCTTTTTTAGCGAGTTTAACATCTGCTGAAAAATTTTTCATATTTATCACCTCTTTTGAAACGTTTCATTTATTAAGTGTACGGAATTTACGGAAATGTTCCGCAAAATTTGTAAAATCGGCAGTATGTACAAAAATTCACGGAATAAACTGTACAATTTAACAGGCGGAACGCAAAAAAACAGACTGTATGCATAAAAATACATACAGTCCGTAATTTTATTGAATTATGCGTTGGCACGTCCGAGGAATGCCGCACCGATTATACCGGCATCGTTGCCGAGTTTTGCGATTACTATTTCAGTATTCTTTTCGGAATCACGTGTGAAAACTTCCTGTTTAACGAGTTCCTTGACCGGAAGAAGAAGCGGGTCACCCTCATTGCAGACACCACCACCGATACAGAGTATATCCGGCTGGAAAATGTTAATAGTATTGGTTATTCCGGCAGCGAGATACTTTATATACTTGTCAACTACCACTTTTGCCGGATTGTCACCTGCTCGCATAGCGTCGAAAGATGTACGGGCATTAACTTTGCCTCTTTCTTCAGCCATTTTGTTCATGATACTGTCAGGACATTCAGCCATAGCTTCCTTGGTCATTCTGATAAGACCTGTTGCCGACGAATAAGCCTCAAAACAGCCCTTTCTACCGCATGAACACTGTGCACCGTCAACCTGTACGACTGTATGACCTATTTCGGCACCGGCGAAGTTTGAACCGGAATAAATTTTACCGTCGATGATTATTCCGCCACCTACACCTGTTCCGAGTGTGATACAAACAGCATTTTTAGAACCTTTGGCAGCTCCGGCGACATACTCACCGTATGCGGCAGCATTGGCATCATTTTCAATGAAAACAGGTTTATCAATAGTTTCCTGAATATACTTCACCATGGGAACATTCTTGAAACCGAGATTACTTGCACGTTCGATAATACCAGTCTTGCTGTTTGCTATACCTGGTGTACCGATTCCTACCCATTCAATCTGGTCAATGGTGAGTTTTGCGTTCTTTACAGCCTGAAGTGCCATTTTTGCCATATCGTCGGCTATTTCCTTTGAGGGTCTCGGACAGTTTGTTTTAGTACTTGCTTTTGCAACAATGTTGTATTCTTCGTCAACGACACCGGCAACTATGTTAGTACCACCGAGGTCAATACCTATATAGTATTTCATAAAAAATATACTCCTTTTAATTATTTTCAGTGTTTTTTCAGAACAGGAACACGTTTTATAATGCACTCATAGAGGATTACCGAAAAAGTACCGCCTGCAATTCCCTGTACGATAAATTCCGGAAGAGCGGTAAAAGCGGAATATACTGATTTATAGGCAAATCCGGTGAAAATATCGTAACCAACTATCATTATCAACTCGGAAACTATTGCGGATATTATACTTGCGGTCAGCTGACTATATTTATCCGAACACTTCTTATATACTCCGTGACAGCACACAGGCATAAGAAATTTTATAATCAAAGTTGCCGGTGCATATATGTAACAACCTGACAGTATATCCGCCATCAGTGAACCTATACCGCCAGCTATACCGCCATAAAATCCGCCTAAAATCCACGCAGAAATATTAACCGCCGTATCGCCTAAATTTATATAACCTTTTGTTGCGGTGGGTATGCGTATAGCAATAGTAGCTACCGTAACAAGAGCGGTAAGCATACCGGTAAGTGCGAGTAAACGTATTCTTTTATTATCTGATTTCATAAATTATCTTCCTTGTATGTTAAATTTTAACGAAAATATCATTGTTTGCTGGTAGCCAGTTCCCTGATATACTGGATATCATCATTTACAGAACCGGTAGAAAAACCATAATTCATATGTCCGGTATTATTCATTCTGCAAATAAAAGCAATATCACCCATACTTTTTTCAATTGTATACATGGAGCAGGATTTTATTTCACTTTTTTCCATACGACACACAAAAACATAAGCAATACAATATACGTGTGAATCTGTATGTTCATCCGGTAATGATACGTGAATTATCTTCAGATTGTCACCGAAGTTTTTTTCTGTGAAAGTAAACTGGTCTTCAGTGAAATGCTTAGGACAGTCCTTGAAACACGAGGAATTACCAAATTCATCATAAAATGAGTTGAAAACATTACATATTATACTTCCACGACTTGCAAGAACAAGATTTATAAATTCAAGTCCCTGATTTTCTGCCAGTAATGGCATAAGCCTGAAATCGAGTTCATAACGAACACTTCCTTTTTCCATAAACAACCCTCCTTTAAAAAATTTATTTCACGGAAATTCCGCAAGAAACTGTTCGATACTACCGTTATATACATTGAGGTCAATATATTTTTCCTCACCGGAATATCCGTAAAGTTCGCCCTTATCACAGTACTGCCAGAACTTCCATTCCATGAGGTCGGGTTCAATGTTGACATTTCTAATCCATAAGGGATAGTCGCTGAAATTTTCCCTCACGTACCGGAGGTATACCGGAACAGTTGTATAAATAATCGGTTTTACGCCGTAATACTCTTCGAGATTTTCGAGGAGCGGACGGAGTATTTTTTCTGCATCTTTCCTGTCGGGTTTGTGTGATTTTTTGTCGGCATAGTATTCTATATCAATAACCGGTGGTATATCAATTTCATCTCTGCCGACGACTGAAATATAATTTTCCGCCTGAGTTTCGCCGGAACTGTCAAAACTGAAAAAGTGATAGGCAGATTTTTTAATACCTGTTTCTGCAATTTTTTCAAGATTACGGCGTGCAGATTCGTCTATATGACCGCTACCTTCAGTTGCCTTGATAAATGCAAAATCAACGTCCTGCTCTTCCAGTTTTTGCCAGTCAATAAGCCCCTGATAATTTGAAACATCTACTCCCCATACCTGATATTTTGAATGATTGAGTTTAACCGACGAAAAATAACAACAAGCTGTTATTGTTACGCCAGTCATAAAAGCCCCTAAAAGAGTGATGATTATTTTTCTTGATTCAGGCATTATAGAATATTATTCCTCTCGTTCCGGAATGTTTCCGTTTATTTTAATTTAACATACACTTATATAATACCCTATTTCCGAAAAATAGTCAATACTTTTCCGAAAAAATTCAGACCGTTATTTAACAGATATATTT
>CAMWUB010000087.1 GCA_947177345.1 uncultured Ruminococcus sp.
GTACACCGTCATACCGCATACAAATATCATAATCAGAAGTACAAACAGAACTATCAGAAGATTACGGGCTTGTTTTTTCTTATTGCTTTTATTTTTCATTTTTTCACCTCTTTTTATATTATTACTTTTCTATTATAATGCAAAATATATGAAATGTCAAGCCTGTAGCGGCAATAAAAAAATCCTGTGATTCGCACCACAGGATTTTAAGTATACAGATTATTTGAATACTGCAAGCAGGAAACCGGCAGCTATTGCAGAGCCTATAACTCCGGCAACATTAGGACCCATTGCGTGCATGAGTAAGAAGTTTTTCGGATTGGCTTTCTGTCCCTCTATCTGTGAGACCCTTGCCGCCATAGGTACAGCCGATACACCGGCAGAGCCTATAAGCGGATTTATTTTACCACCGGAAAGCTTATACATTAATTTTCCGACAAGTAAACCGCCTACCGTCGAGAAACAGAACGCAATAAGACCGAGACATACTATTTTCAGCGTTTCAAGTGACAGGAATCTTGACGCTACTGTTGTAGCACCGACTGATATTCCGAGAAATACTGTTACAATGTTCATTAAGGCATTCTGTACGGTATCAGAGAGCCTTTCAGTAACTCCGCACTCTTTCCAGAGATTACCAAGCATAAGGCAACCTATAAGCGGAGCTGTAGACGGCAACAGCAGAATTACAAATACTGCTACAACAATCGGAAAGATAATTTTTTCGGTCTTTGAAACTGTCCGGTTCTGTTCCATTACAACCTGACGTTCCTTTTCAGTAGTCAGAAGTTTCATGAGTGGGGGCTGAATCATCGGGATAAGTGCCATATACGAATATGCCGCAATGGCAATAGGTCCGAGAAGATGCGGTGCAAGTCGTGTAGTAAGGAATATGGCAGTAGGACCGTCAGCACCGCCTATGATTCCTATAGATGCGGATTCCTCACCGGTAAAGCCGAGACATACTGCTCCGAAAAATGCAAGGAAAACGCCCATCTGTGCAGCTGCACCGAGTAAAAGGCTTTTCGGATTTGCAAGCAGAGGACCGAAATCAGTCATAGCACCTACTCCGAGGAATATCAGTGACGGATATAATCCGGATTTTACGCCTATGTAGAGAATGTCAAGAAGTCCGCCGTTTGCCATGATATTTCCGTAACTGTGATAAAATTCGCTGTCATGGTCAAGAAAAGCGTCCCATAGTTCAGGGTGATATAGTGCGTCCGGTGAACTCACTCCGCCGGAAAAGAAATTAGATACGTTCACAAGCAGACACCCGAAAGCTATTCCGACAAGTAAAAGCGGTTCAAACTTCTTTACTATACCTAAGTAAAGCAGTAAAAATGAAATCAATATCATTATGAGGTTTTTATAACCCTCTTCCACGAAAAAACCTGCAAAACCGGAATCGGCTATAAGAGTTCTGAGTGTTTCAAGAATATCCATAAAAACACCCCCTTATGATATTACAATCAGTGGTGAACCTGTTTCAACAACTGCTCCCTTACTGGTGACAACCTGTACTATAGTACCGTCTTTGGTGGCTACTATTTCATTTTCCATTTTCATAGCCTCCAGTATAACGAGTACCTGACCGGATTTGACTTTATCGCCCTCTTTAACATCAACACGGATAATATTTCCGGGCATCGGTGCGGAAATCGTTTCACCGTCGGCAATACTCACCGGAGCAGGTGCAGGAGTCGCCGGAACTGGTGTCGGTGCTGATTCCGTCGGAACAGGTACAGGCGTAACCGCCGGAGCAGGTGCTAATGCTTCGTATTCGTCAAGCAGAACGGCTTTACCGTGTTCCACTTCGACTTCATAAGTTTTTCCGTTTAATGTAACTCTGTACTTCATGGATTATTTAACCTCCCTGATTGAAATAAAATGAAGTTCATTTATAGGTTTCTGCATGGTATCGGCAACGATAGCCATAATCATAGCGGCTTCCTTATCGGACACGTCATATAATTTGACGTGTCCGGCTGAACCTCTTGCGACTGGCTTGTTTACCTTTTTAAGTTTCGGAATTTTATTCGGTGACGGTTTTTTCTGTACCGGTTCTACAGATTTTACGGTTGTTTTTTCCTTAGATTTGAAATATGCTCCCATTACGGAAATAACAATCATAAGTATAAGAAGTCCGGCGAATACTACCATATAGCCGAATATCGCAGTAATTCCGGCATCTGTTATATTCATGAAAATCCCTCCTTAGTCCTCGATAGCCTCGATTGTATAGACAGCTTCATTTTCTTCTTTTGCCCTTCGTTCTTTGAGGAATTTCAAAGTCTGGTCGGGATAACATATATAACTCATAATATCTTCCTCGGAACGTGCTAAATCTCCTAAAGCCTCTTTAGCGGATTTAAATTCCTCACCGGTGCGTTTTCTGTCTTCTATACGACAGTCTACAGGTTTTCCGCCCTTGCCGATAACTTTTGTAATAAGTTCTTCGCTTACTGATGCCGGTGCTATACCGTATTCACCTTTTATGTAGTTCTTTACCTCTTTGGAAATATTCTTGTAACGTTCACCGACAAGTACATTAGTTACCGCCTGATTACCCACCATCTGCGAAAGTGGCGTAACAAGTGGCGGATAGCCTAAATCTTTTCTTACTGCCGGAATTTCTTTCAGAGCGTCCTCGAATTTGTCCATAGATTTCATATCGGTAAGATTGGCTATCATATTTGACAGCATACCCCCGGGGACTTTATATACAAGTGCCTGAGCATCTGTTGCAAGGCTTTTCGGATTTATCTGACCGTTATCAATGTATTTCTGCTTTATGGGTTTGAAGTAATCGTTTACCTTGTTTATAATACTTTCGTCAAGACCTGTTTCAATGCCATACTGTTGCAGAGCATAGAACATAGTTTCTGTTGACGGCTGAGAAGTTCCGCCGGAAAAACATGATGTTGCACAGTCGATTACATCTATACCGGATTCTATAGCCTTTGTGAGTGTCATATAAGCCATACCGGTGGTACAGTGTGTATGTAATATAAGTGTCATATTACCAACGGCATCTTTGATACCCTTGATAAGATTTTCTGCTTCGTATGGTGTCATAGTACCTGCCATATCTTTCAGGCATATCGTCTGAAATCCCATACGCTGAAGTTCACGGCACATTTTAACGTATTTGTCTACGGTATGAACCGGACTTTGTGTATAGGAGATACAACCGGAAGCGATAGTCTTAGGGGTTGCGTACTTCATAGTAGCGTCAAGAGCCGTGCCGAGATTGCGGAAGTCGTTGAGAGCGTCAAAAATACGTATTATGTCGATACCGTTTTTTATTGAAAGTTCTATGAACTTTTCAACGACATCATCATGATAGTGTTTGTAGCCGAGAAGATTCTGACCTCTCAGGAGCATCTGAAGACGGTTATCTGGAAGATGTTTCCGGAGATTCCGGAGACGTTCCCAAGGGTCTTCACCGAGGTAACGCAGACAGGAATCAAAAGTCGCACCGCCCCAGCACTCGATAGAGTAGTAGCCTGCTCTGTTCATATCCGACAGAATATCTTCATAATCGGAATATGGCAGACGGGTAGCCATAAGCGACTGATTAGCGTCACGCAGGACTGTTTCAGTAATCTGTACTTTTTTCATGTACATTCCTCCTTTATAAATTCAACAGTTTTATTATAACATAACTCCGGAAAAATTTCCAGTAATTTTTTTAAGTTTTAAAATTTAATTCATAATAAGGCATAACATTATGATAATATTGTGATATTTGTTGCATGCGGTTAAAAAACTATTGCAATTTTCCGGAAAGAGTGATATAATAAAATTACGTCTTATGGAAGATAAGATAGTATATCAGAATAAAGAAAAGAAGTGTTTTATATGACGAAAATTACAATTTTTTCCGGTTTCCTCGGAGCTGGTAAGACAACCTTAATCAAGAAACTCATTTCCGAGGGCTATAAGGGTGAAAAACTCGTCCTTATTGAAAACGAGTTCGGACAGATTGGCATTGACGGCGGATTTCTTCAGGACGCTGGCATTGAAATTACTGAAATGAATTCCGGTTGTATATGCTGTAGTCTCGTAGGTGACTTCGGAAAGGCTCTGGAGCAGGTTATTGAACAGTATCACCCTGACCGCATTCTTATTGAACCCTCCGGTGTCGGAAAACTCAGCGACGTTATAAAGGCTGTTCAGAATATCGGAGTTCACGACGTTGAACTTGACGGTTTCACAACTGTTGTTGACGCTAAAAAATGCAAGATGTATCAGAAGAACTTCGGCGAATTTTTTAATAATCAGATAACTTATGCAAGCTGTCTGATACTCAGCCATACAAAAGGCGTTACACAGGAAAAACTCGATGACTGTATAAAACGTCTCCGTGAATGTAATCCGACAGCACCTATTGTTACTACAGACTGGGAACAGCTTTCCGGAAAACAGCTTATCGACGCTATGACACAGAAAAATACTCTTGACGAAGAACTTAAAAACCTGCTCCATGAGGAACACGAACATCATCACCACCACCATGACCATGAAGAACATGAACACCATGAACATCATCACCATGAGGACGGCGAAGAATGTCACTGTCATGACCACGAACATGAAGAACATGAACATCATCACGACCACGAAGAAGCAATATATAGCCTGCTCAATGAAGGAATTAGTGTTGAAGAAGATGAACATCATCATCATGAACACCATCACCATGAACACGAACACGGTGAAGACTGTACGTGTGGTTGTCATGACCACGAGCATGAACATCATCATCACCATGCCGATGACGTTTTCACAAGCTGGGGTGCTGAAACCGCAAGACCTTATACAGAAGAAGAAATCAGAAACGCACTCGAAGAACTCGCTGATTTCAGTGCATACGGTATGATTTTACGTGCAAAGGGTATAGTACCAGCAACTGACGGCGAATGGATTCACTTTGATTACGTTCCCGGAACACCTGATATACGCCGTGGCAGTGCCGGAACTATCGGCAGACTTTGTGTAATTGGTTCAGGTATCGACGAAAAGGCTATAGCTGAACTTTTCCACGCTGAATAAGGAGGTATTTAAAATGCCTTACGAGGAAGATGAAATGTTACCGGTATATCTGTTCTTAGGGTTTCTTGAATCCGGAAAAACAAAATTCATTCAGGAAACCCTTTCAGATAAGAGATTCAATACCGGTGAAAGAACTCTGCTTCTTGTTTTTGAAGAGGGTGAAGAAGAATACGATACAACAAATTTCAGAAGAGACAATATTTTTCTCCGTGTAGTTGATGATAAGTCAGATATGACACCGGAAAATTTACAGCGTCTTGTAGATGAGTGCCATGCGGAAAGGGTCATCATAGAATATAACGGTATGTGGCAGGTGACTGAGCTTTTCGACGCTGTACCGGACGGCTGGGCATTCTATCAGGTTATGTGCTTTGTCGATTCTACTACTTTCGCACAGTATAACGCAAATATGAGAGGTCTCGTTGTAGATAAGTTCAATATATGCGAACTGGTTGTATTCAATCGTTTCGAGAGAAGTTATAATCCTGAACAGTTCCACCAGATAGTAAGAGGTGTGAGCAGGCGTTGTGAAATCGCATACGAATATACAGACGGCACTGTAGCATACGATGATATTGAAGACCCGCTCCCGTTTGATATAGAAGCTCCGCATATCATAATAAATGATAACGATTTTGCCTTATGGTATCGTGATATTATGGAAGAGCCTCAGAAATACGACGGAAAAACAATAACATTCAAGGCACTGACCGCTAAAAATCCGAAGTTTCCGAAAAATACCCTTGCTACCGGCAGACACATTATGACCTGTTGTGTAGAGGATATTCAGTACTGCTGGTGTGCTACACAGTTTGAAGATGCTTCAGATATTCCTGAAAAGTGCTGGTTAATGATTACCGCCAAGATAAAAGTACAGAAACATAAACTCTATAAGGGAAAAGGTCCGGTACTTTTCGTAACAGATTATGCACCGTCCGCACCACCCGAAAAAGAAGTAGCTACTTTTTATTGATGCATAATTTATAATGCATAATTCATGATTATGGATTATGCATTATTTGTTAAAATAAAAAAATATATTATCCCCTATTGATTTTTATGAAATAATGTGATATAATGATACGGTAACATTGGGGTATAGCCAAGCGGTAAGGCAACGGACTTTGACTCCGTTATCTCGCTGGATCAAATCCACCTACTCCAACTTAAACAAAACTCCCATCGGATTT